>JAJZWW010000434.1 GCA_021846485.1 Actinomycetes bacterium | reverse complement strand
AAGACGTCTTGGCGGGGCGCCCGGCCGCGTCGGACCACTACCAGCGAAGGTCGCTGGAGTTGGTGGCCACGTCGTTGCGGTCGTTCCTCCGGTTCCTCTGCCGCCGGAGTGTGTTGGCCGCGCATCAGACCTCGACCCAGTCGAGGGTGCGGGTCACCGCCTTGCGCCAGCCCGCGTGTCCTTCGGCGCGCTGCTGGTCGTCCCACTTCGGCACCCAGCGACGATCCTCGTGCCAGTTGGCGCGCAGCTCGTCGGTGGAGCCCCAGAAGCCGACGGCCAGGCCGGCGGCGTAGGCCGCGCCGAGGGCGGTCGTCTCGGCCACCACCGGTCGACTCACCGGGACGCCGAGGACATCAGCCTGGATCTGCATGCACAGGTCGTTGGCGGTGACCCCACCGTCGACCTTCAGTATCTCCAGGGACACCCCGGAGTCGGCGGCCATCGCATCGACCACGTCGCGGCTCTGGTAGCAGATCGCCTCCAGTGTGGCGCGCGCCAGGTGGGCCCTGGTGTTGTAGCGCGACAGGCCGACGATCGCCCCTCGCGCGTCGGAGCGCCAGTAGGGGGCGAAGAGCCCGGAGAACGCCGGCACGAAGTACATCCCCCCGTTGTCCTCGACCTGGCGGGCGAGCTGCTCGCTCTGCGCGGCGCCGCTGATGATCCCGAGCTGGTCGCACAGCCACTGCACCGCCGACCCGGTGACCGCTATCGAGCCCTCCAGCGCGTACACCGGGTCCTGGTCTCCGAAGCGGTAGGCGACGGTGGTGAGCAGGCCCTGCTCAGAGCGGATGATCTCCCGCCCGGTGTTCAGGAGCAAGAAGTTGCCCGTGCCGTAGGTGTTCTTGGCTTCGCCCACGTCGAAGCAGACCTGTCCGACGGTCGCAGCCTGCTGGTCACCGAGGATGGCGGTGAGCGGCACTTGGCCGCCGAGTGGGCCATGCTCGTCGGCGCGGCCGTAGCCCTCGGCCAGTGAGGAGGACCGGATGGTCGGCAGCATGGAGCGCGGGATGCCGAAGAGACCGAGGAGCTCGTCGTCCCAGTCGAGGGTCTCCAGGTCCATGAGCATGGTGCGGCTGGCGTTGGTCACGTCGGTGACGTGCACCCCACCCCGGGTCCCACCGGTGAGGTGCCAGAGAACCCAGCTGTCGGTGTTGCCGAAGAGGGCGTCCCCCGACTCGGCGTCGTCGCGGGCGCCGGGTACGTTCTCGAGGATCCACTGGATCTTGCCGGCGGAGAAGTAGGTGGCCGGCGGCAGGCCGGCGCGCGAGCGGATCAGTTCGCCGTGCCCGGCGCGCTCAAGAGCCGAGGCGATGCGGTCCGTGCGGGTGTCCTGCCAGACGATGGCGTTGTGGTACGGCCGCCCGGTCCGCTTGTTCCAGACCACCGTTGTCTCGCGCTGGTTGGTGATCCCGCAGGCGGCGAAGTCGGAGGCCACGAGGCCCGCCGCGTTGATCGCGTTGCGGACCACCGCGGAGGTCCGTTCCCAGATCTCGACCGGGGAGTGCTCCACCCAGCCCGCCTTGGGCATGATCTGCTCGTGCTCTAGCTGGCAGCGTCCCCGTTCCCGCCCGTCGTGGTCGAAGATCATGAACCTGGTGCTGGTGGTGCCCTGGTCGATGGCACCGACGAAGTCGGCCATGTGGAGCTCCTTGTCTCGGGGGACTCTGCTTCGGGGAGTTCTTCTCGGTCGCTGCGGCTCGGTCGCTACTCGGTCTCGGGGAGCCGACCGGGGGGTTCGGGCCCGGACGGGGGCAGGTGCCGCCCGACGCTGCCTGGTACACCCCGTAGCCCGTCGGCCCCCCGACCAGCGGGCCGACGATCGGCACCCAGAGGTACAGGTGCCCGTACTGGCCGCTCCACGCGCTGCGGTACCCGGTTGTCAGCCGCGCCGCCAGCCGGGGCTGAAGTCCCGGGCTGGGTTGATGGCCTAGCCACCGTCGGTGTCGAAGGGCATGCCGATGACCACCACCAGCAGTCCGATGACCAGCGCGGATGCCCAGGCCGGCGGACTGGCGTTGCGGGCGTCGGTGATCGCGGCGACGGCGAACAACAGCAGGGCGGTGCCGAGCACCTGGTCGGCGAAGGCAGAGGGGCAGTGGGGCAGTGGGGATGTGCACCGGCAGGGAGCCGTTGGCCGGCAGGGTGGCGAAGACGATCAAGGTGCTGTCGGTGTGCCGGGGGTCGACCCAGTGGAGGACGGCGGCGTAGTCGGCCCGCACGAGGAGGGCGGCGACGAACGCGCCGACGGTCTGCGCGAGACGTAGGGCACGACACGCTCAGGGGAAGTCGGTGAACATGGCGAGCGCGGCGGTCACCGCCGGGTTGAGGTGGGCGCCGGAGATCCGCCCGGCGACGAAGATCCCGAGCATCACCCCGAACCCCCACCCCCAGGCGATGCTGTCGTGGTCGCCGAGCCCGGACCCGCCGCCGACCACTTGGGCGACCATCCCGCAGCCGAAGATCAGGATCATGAACGTGCCTAGCGCCTCCGCGAGCGCCTCGGCCACCAGCTGCTTGCGGGCGCCGTCCGGAGCGGCCTCGGTGTCCGGCGGCGTGGGCGCCGCGGCTGTGGCGAGAGAGCCCTCGCCGGGACTGCCGACAGTGTCGCTCATCTGCTACCACCCGTCCTTTCCATCCGGCCGGCGCAAGAGCCTCCTGGCGAGGTCCCGCAGCAACCCGGGGTCTCGCAGAGACTGTGGAGATCGGCCGCCGGTCCCCTCGGCCCGGCTCGCCCCAGCCAACGCGCTCGGGGGACCACATGCAAGCGAGCTGCACGGACGTGGACGGCCAGGGGCGCAAGCTCCACCACGTCCCCGGGCCAGGGTCGTCGGCGCGGCTGGCGTGTTGGGCTCACCCCGCGCCTCGCCTGCACTGATGACTGCCGCAGGGCTCCGAGTCGGACCGGCCCGCCCGACGGCACCAGGCCGTTCCGCCGGTACCATGCTCCGCCCATGGCCGACCCCCGATTCCCGCCGCGCCGCGAGCCGGGCCGCGAGCCGGGCCGCGAGCCGGGCGGACGTGCTCGGGCGGGATCGGGCAGCGCTTCGGGCTCGTCGGGGCCGCCGCGCGGCTCCTCTCAGGCCGGCTGGCAAGGGCGGCGCAACGGGCCGCAGAGCCCGGGGTCGGCGCAGGGTGGCGCCGGCGGTGCCCGAGGGGCCGGTAGTGGTGCCGCGTTCGCTCGCGGGGAGGGTGGCGGCCGCCGGGCCGACCGTGCCGGAGGCGGGCGCGGGGAGGGTGGCGGCCGCCGGGCCAGAAGTGGCTCGGGC
>JAJZWW010000433.1 GCA_021846485.1 Actinomycetes bacterium | reverse complement strand
CGTCGCCGCGTCGACCACGGTGGCCGCCTCGGCCCGGTCGAGGGAGGGGGACCCGGTGCGGCCCTCGGCGAAGTCGGCGGCGGCCACGCCGGCCCGGCGGCCGAACACCAGCAGGTCGGACAGCGAGTTGCCCCCCAGGCGGTTGGCCCCGTGCATTCCACCGGCGACCTCACCGGCAGCGAACAGCCCGGGAACCGTGGCTGCCTCGGTCTCGGCGTCCACCCGGACTCCGCCCATCATGTAGTGGCAGGTCGGGGCCACCTCCATGGGTGTGGTGGTGATGTCGACCCCGGCAAGCTCCATGAACTGGTGGTACATGCCGGGCAGCCGGCGGCGGATGTAGTCGGCCGAGCGCCGACTGGCGATGTCGAGGAAGACCCCGCCGTGGGGACTGCCCCGGCCGGCCTTGACCTCGGTGTTGATGGCCCGGGCCACCTCGTCACGGGGTAGGAGGTCTGGTGGCCGGCGGTTGTTGGCGTGGTCGTCGTACCAGCGGTCCGCCTCGTCTTCGGTCTCGGCGGTCTCCGCCCGGAACATGGGTGCCACGTAGTCGAACATGAAGCGTTTGCCCTCGCTGTTGCGGAGAGCCCCGCCGTCTCCTCGGACGCCTTCGGTGACCAGCAGGCCGCGGACCGAGGAGGGCCAGACCATGCTGGTGGGGTGGAACTGGACGCACTCCATTTCGATCACCTCCGCGCCAGCCAAGATGGCCATCGCGTGCCCGTCGCCGGTGGACTCCCAGGAGTTGGAGGTGTACATCCAGCTCTTGCCGATGGAGCCGGTCGCGAGCACGAAGGCTTTGGCTGTGAGGGTGATGAACTCCCCGGTGGCCCGCCAGTAGCCGATCGCGCCGGAGATGCGCCCCTCCCCGTCGGCCAGCAAGCGCAGGATCTTGCACTCCATGAACACCTCGATGCCCATCGAGACGGCCTTCTGTTGGAGCGTGCGGATGATCTCCAGCCCGGTCCGGTCGCCGACGTGCGCGAGTCGGGCGTAGCGGTGGCCGCCGAAGTCCCGCTGGGTCATCCGGCCATCCCTGGTCCGGTCGAACAGCGCCCCCCAGGCCTCCAGCTCGTACACCCGGTCGGGGGCCTCTTGGGCGTGAATCTGGGCCATCCGCCAGTTGTTGAGCATCTTTCCGCCGCGCATGGTGTCGCGGAAGTGGACCCGCCAGTTGTCCTCCGGGTACACGTTGCCCATCGCGGCGGCCACGCCGCCCTCGGCCATGACGGTGTGGGCCTTGCCCAGCAGGGACTTGCAGACCACTGCCACTCGGAGCCCTCGTTCTTTGACCTCGATGGCGGCTCGCAGGCCAGCGCCGCCGGCCCCGATCACGATCACGTCGTAGCGGTGCGACTCGTCCCTGCTCATGGCCTCGTGAGCTCCTTTCGTTCTTGCGCGTGCTGCCGTCCCTCTGGCAAGGCGGTCATCGCCTCGACCCGTCTTGGCTCGGCGCGCCGACTGCAGTGGCGGTCGCCTCGGTCTCCGGCGCACGTCGGCGGGCCAGGGCGAGGCTCGTCATGGCCGTGACCGCCATCGCCGCGATACCGACCAGCGCTGCGGTCGTATAGGCGCTGTCGGTCGGGAAGAGGTGGCCGGTGTCGGTGCCGGCGGACAGGACCAGGCCGCCGATGGCGCTGCCGAGGGAGAACCCGACGCTGCGGACGACCTGGTTGAAGCTCATGGCGCTGGAGGTCTCGCTGTGGGGGGTGACGGCCAGGATGACGCCGGGCATGGCGGCGGAGAAGCTGCCGACACCGAAGCCGAGCACACCCATGGCCACGAACAGCTCGGCCAGGCTCGACCGGGCCGCAGCGAAGAGGGCGAACGCGCCGAGGACGACGACGGCGCTGCCGGCCAAGAGCAACGGCCCGCCGATCCGTTCGCGTACGCGCGGGGTGAGCTTGCCGGCGGCGAACCCGAGGGCTGAGAACGGGACGAGGACGAGGCCGGCGACGAAGGTGGTGAGCCCGAAGCCGTAGCCGGCGCTGTGCGGGGTCTGCGCGTAGCGGGTGATCAGCGTGAGGAGGAGGTACATGCCAACCCCGCCGACGAGCATCGCGATGTTCGCCCCAGCGACCGCCGGGTGACGCACCGCCGGGACATCGACCAGGGGTGATTTGCTGCGCAGCTCAGAAGCCGCCCAGATACAGAGCAGGAGCGCTGCGGCCACGGCCAGCACCACCGCAAGGGTGAGGTGCCGGCTCCACAGGCTCGGCTCGCTGGCGAGGAACAGGACGAGGAAGAGCCCACCCGCGAGCAGCAGCGCGCCGGTGATGTCCACGCGGGCGGAGCGACCTTCGGGTGCGACAGGCATGGAGCGCCAAGCCGCCAGGAAGGCGACGGCGGTGACGAATAGCCCGAGCCCGTAGGCGGCGCGTACACCGCCGAGGTCGGTAAGTAGGCCGGCGAGCGGGTAGCCGACGCCGATCCCGATGGTGGAGGCCACCGAGACCAGGGCGATGGTGGGCGCGCTCCGATCCTCGGGGAGATGGTCGCGGGCCACGCCCATCATCAGCGCGGTCAGCCCAAGGCCCACCCCTTGGGCCGCCCGGCCGACGAGCAACCAGGCGAACGGCAACGGCAGCACGGTGAGCGCACTGCCGGCCACCACGACCGCCAGCGTGGCCATGATCGTGCCACGGCGGTGCGAGCCGGCTCCCAGGCGGCCGAGGACGGGCGTGGCGACAGCGCCGGAGAGCAGCGTGATGGTCAACGTCCACTGCGCGCTGTCGAGCGAGACGTGGAACGTGGTCGCCACGCTCGTGATGAGCGGAGCCCCGAGACTGCCCACCGCCGCGACCACCAAGGCGACGAACAGAAGCGAGGGGACCAACAGCCGCCCCTCGGGGGGCTCCCGCGTGGTGCTCACCGGTTGGTCTCGGTCGTGATGTGGTCGAACAGGCCAGGACGGATACGCGTCCGCACCCCTTTCGCCCACGGCTTGTCCAACTCGGCCACCCCGAGCGCGGCGCCGTTGTTGAGGAGCATCCCGAAGGCCAGGAACGCCTTGACCGTCACCGGGTCGAGCCCCGTCGTCTTGGCGACCATCTCCCACATCTGACCGAAGCTGGCCCGCACGGCGTCGCGGACCTCCGGGTCGCCGCAGGCGGCGAAGCCCTGGAGCTGCAACAACAGCAACGTCCGGTCGGCCAGCATCTCGTTGTAATCCCGGTAGGGACCGCCCTTGCGGGCGGCCCCCCGGACAGATCCCGGCGTGCGGGACTAGCGCACCGGGCTCCTGCCTTGGGTCGTGGCGGCAAAGCGCACT
>JAJZWW010000432.1 GCA_021846485.1 Actinomycetes bacterium | reverse complement strand
TGGTGTGGGTCGGGCGAGGGCGGTGGTGTGGGTCGGGCGAGGGCGGTGGTGTGGGTCGGGCGAGGGCGGTGGTGTGGGTCGGGCGAGGGCGGTGGTGTGGGTCGAGGCGGTGGGCGGGCCGAGGCGACCGCCGGTACGCTCGACCGGCGTGGTGCGCATCGCCGAGGTCACCGACATCGACGACGTGGTGGTGGAGGGACTCGTCCGCCTGGTCCCTCAGCTGTCCAGCTCGGCGTCGCTACCGACGGCGGACACGCTCGCCGAGGTCGCCGCCGCTCCGGTAACCCGGCTCCTCGTCGCCCGCGACGACGGCGGGCGGGTCGTGGGCACCCTGACGCTGGCAGTGTTCCGTATCCCGAGCGGGGTGCGGGCCTGGATCGAGGACGTGGTCACCGACGAGGCCGCCCGGGGGCAGGGTGTGGGAGAGTCCCTCACTCGCCGTGCCGTGGAGCTCGCCGCACAGGCCGGGGCTCGTAGCGTCGAGCTCACCTCGCGACCCTCCCGGGAGGCGGCCAACCGGTTGTACGCCCGTATGGGCTTCCAGCGCCGCGACACCAACGTCTATCGCCTCGACCTGGCCGCCGAGCCGGGCTGAGCGTGCCTGGGTCGGCGGTCCAATGGGTGCCGCCAGGGGCCTGTTGCCGAGGAGAAACTTGCCTGCTGGACCATCTCGCACCCAAACCCCGAGTTGAGGGCCGATGAAGAAGTCCAGGAGGCAAGTTCTTTCTCTGTACAACTGCGTCGGCTACTGGAACGCCCCCGGCTCGCGGCTGGTCTACGGCGAGGGGGGGGCGGAGCGATCGATCGGGATCGCCTCACTGATCTCCTGGCGCGGGTACCGGTACGTGGTCCATCTCGGATCGGAGCTGCCGCCGTCCGGCCAGGGGACCGTCGAGTCGCCGGCGGCCGGGGTCGGGGTGCTCGGTCCACCCGGTGGCTGCTGAGCCGCGCGAGGGAGCGGTAGGAGGCACGGATCGGGGGTCGGAGGCCCCGTCCATGCCCTCCCCGGTGGCGCGGTCAGCTCCGGACCGGCGCCGGCGCACCCTCGCCGTTACCTCGATCCTGGTGGTCTACGCGCTCGGAGCGTGGCTGATCGCCCTCCCGCTCGGCCCGGCCCCGCGCTACCGGCTGCCGACGTG
The DNA here is from genome assembly GCA_021846485.1 of Actinomycetes bacterium. Classification (GTDB taxonomy): domain Bacteria; phylum Actinomycetota; class Acidimicrobiia; order Acidimicrobiales; family Palsa-688; genus JAKAQB01. The sequence goes on along the minus strand of JAJZWW010000432.1, from coordinate 2,138 downwards.
CGCCTGCGCCGACGTCGCCCAAGAGGTCTGGTGGCTTGCGGTGGCCGCTCACGCGCCCTTCGCCCTCCACACCGCAGCCATCGACGTCCCTCGTGGCGTGAGCCTCCTCGACAACGCGAGCTTTCCCCTCCTCGGCGCGCTGTTCGCCCCCGTGACCCGGGCGATCGGCCCGGTGGCGTCCCTCGTGATCCTCCTGCGGCTGTCCTTCTTCGCCTCGGCCACGGCCGCCTACGCCGTGCTCCGGTCTGCTCGGGGGCGCGACCTCGGCGCGGCGATCGGCGGTGCCTTCTACGCCTTCTCCCCCTACATGACCCACCAGGGAGCCAGTCACTTCTTCCTCGTGTTCGCACCGGTACCGCCGCTCCTGCTGGCTCTCGTCCTGCGGGTGGCGGTCGGCCCGACTCACCCGAGGTGGCCCGTCGGAGTGGTGCTCGGGCTGCTCGTCACGGCGCAGTTCTTCGTCGACAGCGAGGTGCTGGTGATCACCGCAGTGGTCGCCGCGCTGACCCTTGCGGTCCTCGCCGTCGGGACGGCGCTGCGTCGCGGCCCGCTGGTCGCCCCGGCGCGCCGGCTGGCCGCCCTCGCCTGGCCGGCGGTGGCGGTCGCGGCACCCCTGCTCGCCCTTCCCGTTTGGCAGACGCTGACCGGAGCGGACCGCATCGTCGGCTCCACCCAGCCGACGGCCGAAGGGGTGGGGTTGCTCGCCACCTTCCTGTCGGGCGATCGGGCGGTGGTCGCCGGGCTGTGGGCTCCGGGGCGGATTGCCGTCGGCCAGTACCTAGGGCACAGCTCCTACCTCGGACCCCTCCTCGTCGTCGCATGCCTGGTGGTGGTGGCCCGCCGGTGGCGGGTCGACCGGTTGGTGAGGGCGGCTGCGGTGGTCGCGACTGTCGCCTGGGTCCTGCAGCTCGGAGCCCATCTCACCCTCACCGTGCGGCCGACGGGCGTGCCCCTCCCCTTCGACCTGCTCACCCACCTCCCGGTGCTCGAGGACATCATCCCAAGCCGCTTCGGCCAGCTGGTCGGTCTCGGGGTGGGGGCGCTCGTCGCGGTCGGTGTGGACGGGATCGTCGCCGAGGTCTCCCGCCTCGTCCGCGATCCCCGCCCGGGCGGCCGGCTGGCGTGGGGGCGGCCCCTCGCGGCTGGCGTCGTGCTGCTCGCCGGGCTGGTGCTGGCCGCCCCCGACCGGGGGTACGGGGCTCACCGCGTCCCCGCTGCTCCGGAACTGTCGGCTGTCCCGGTCAACCAGGGACAGGGCCGCTCGGCTGCGGGAGTCGTCCCCCGCGGCGCGGTGGTGCTCGCCTTTCCGGTCCCGGCGTTCCCCGACGACCAGGCGATGTTGTGGCAGGCCATCGACGACCTGAGGTTCCGCCTGGTCGGTGGATACGCCATAAGGCCGGGGCCGGGACGTAGGACGGACCGCCAGCCCCTGCTCCCGCCTCCTCAGTCGGTGCCCCGAGAGCTGATCGGAGCCTACGCCGGGGCTGCAGTCGCCCAGCCCGGCGCGCCGGGATGGGTGGCCGCCGAGCGAAGCCTTTCGATGTTCCTGCAGCGCAACCGGGTGCGGGCCGTCGTGGTCCAGCAGGGACTCGCCGGTTCGGCAGCGGTGGACTCCTTGATCCGGGCCGGGATCGGCTCCCCGACCACCTCCGGGGACGGCATGGAGGTGTGGGTGGTGCGCCCTACCCGCTGAGCTCGTTGGCGGGCGTCCGGATCCTACTGGGCAGGTCGGAGCTGGGTGCGCTGGAGCGAACCGGGCGCACTCGATGCCCGATACGGGGGCCGAGTGCACCCACTTCGGTCCTGTGCACCCGGTTCCCCGACCGGTGCCGACAACTTCCCACCTCGAGTGGGTGCCAGCTCGCCCTGGGCGTCGAAAGCGGATTGGCGGCGGGGTGGGGTGGCTGACCGGCGGACCCGGCGGCTGCTCACTCCAGGGAGCCCACTGGGCCGAGCTCCTCCACCTCTATCAGGGTGAAGCCGTCGATCACCGTCCGCAGGACCTGCCGGGCTACCCGTGGGTCCAGCCCCCGGGCCTCCGCAGTGGTCTCGATGGCGGCGAGCATCTCGTCCTCCCGGCGGCGGTCGACGACTCCGAGGCCGTGCCGGCGCTTGTAGGCGACAACCTGGCCCACCAG
>JAJZWW010000431.1 GCA_021846485.1 Actinomycetes bacterium | reverse complement strand
GCCCGGCCCTGCCGCAACAGCCGCCCTCGTCGGAGCCGCAGCGGCCGCCAGCCGGGCCCGCCGCTGGGGGACCGCCACGGTCCGCGACGTCGCCGTCCTGGCACTCGCCGCCGAGGCGTCGGCCGGGCCGGCCATCGCGCGCGCCGCTACCCGGGTGTGGTGGCCGCTGGCCCTCCCCGCCGCGTTGGCGAGCCGCCGGGCCCGCCGCTGGCTGCTCGTCTGCGCCGGCGGACGGGTGATGTGGGAGGGGTGGGGGTGGTGGCGCCACCGGCCCGAGGGCATCGGCCCGGGGACCTGGCTCGCGCTGTCGGCGGCCGACGACCTCGCCTACGGCACCGGGGTCTGGGCCGGGCTGCTCCAGCGCCCCAGCCGGGGGTCGCTTCGCTGCTTGCTCCCCGCCCGCCGGCCGCGGCCCTCGGGCAGACTGGGCCGGTGCCCGCCCGGACCTCCCCCCCCGCCGCCGCAGCCGAGCTCGCCCGGCGCGACCCGGTGATCGCCGGGCTGGTCGCCGCGGCCGGCCCTCCCCGGCTGCGCCCGCCGCAGGAGAGCCACTTCGCCGCGCTGGTGCGCTCCGTGCTGTACCAGCAGCTGGCCGGCAAGGCGGCGGCCGCCATCCACGGACGGCTCGTCGCCGCGCTCGGAGGCCGGGTGGAGCCCGAGCAGGTCCTGGCGCTACCCGCGGAGGAGATGCGCGCCGCCGGCCTGTCGGCCAACAAGGCCGCGTCGATCCGGGACCTGGCCACCAAGGTCCTCGCCGGCGAGGTCGTGCTCGACCCCCGGGGGCTGGCCGCCGAGAGCGACGACGAGGTGGTCGCCCGGCTCTCGGCGGTGCGGGGGATAGGTCGCTGGACGGCCGAGATGTTCCTCCTGTTCCAGTTGCGCCGACCCGACGTCTGGCCGACCGGCGACCTGGGGGTCCGGCGGGGCTACGGGCTTGCCTGGGGGGTGCCGACGCCGAGCCCCAAGGACCTGGAATGCCTCGGCGACGCCTTCCGTCCGTACCGCTCGGTCGCCGCCTGGTACTGCTGGCGAGCCTGCGAGATCCACGCCGGGGCGAACGCGAGCGCGCTCACCGGCTGAGCCGGGCTGCGCCAGCCCCACCGAGAACCAGCAGGCTCAGCTCAGGTCCCCAGGTAGCGCTCCACCAGCTCGGCGGCCAGGCCGGTGTAGGACACCGGGGTCAGCGCCAGCAGGCGGGCCTCGGCGTCGGCGGGCAGCCCCAGCCCGACGACGAGCTCCCTCAGCCTCGCGCCGTCCACCCGCTGCCCCCGGGTCAGCGCTTTCAGCTGCTCGTAGGGCTCGGGGTGGCCGTAGCGGCGCATCACGGTCTGCACCGCCTCGGCCAGCACCTCCCACTGGCCGTCGAGCTCGGAGGCCATCGCCGCAGCGTCCGGCTCCACCCGCGCCAGGCCCCGGCGGGCGGCCCGGAGGGCTAGCACGGAGTGACCGACGGCGACCCCGACGTTGCGGAGGGCCGAGCTGTCGGACAGGTCGCGCTGCATGCGGCTGACGGCCAGCTTGGCGGCCAGGTGCCCGAAGAGGGCGTCGGCCACCCCCAGGTTGGCCTCGGCGTTCTCGAAGTCGATCGGATTGACCTTGTGGGGCATGGTCGAGGAGCCGACCTCGCCCGGCGAGGGCCTCTGGCGCAGGTAGCCGCGGCTCACGTACTCCCAGACGTCGCGACAGAAGTCGAGGGTGATCGCGTCGAAGCGCATGATGAGGTGAAAGGCCTCGCCGAGCGCGTCGTGCGGTTCGATCTGGGTGGTGAGCGGGTTCCAGGCGAGCCCGAGGCCCTCGACGAAGTAACGGGACAACGCCGGCCAGTCGATCTCCGGGTAGGCGACCACGTGCGCGCCGAAGGTCCCTGTCGCGCCGTTGAGCTTGCCGGTGAGGCGCAGGGAGCGGATCCCCTCCAGCTGGCGTCGCCACCGGCCAACCCACACCGCCAGCTCCTTGCCGAGGGTGGTCGGCGTGGCCGCCTGCCCGTGGGTATGGCTCGGCATCGCCAGCGCGGCGTTGGCCCGGGCGAGGTCGGACACCTCCTCCACCAGGCCCTCGGCTTCGGGAAGCCACGCCCGCGACAGGCCGGCACGCAACATCAAGGAGTACGCCAGGTTGTTGACGTCCTCGCTGGTGCACGCGAAGTGGACCATCTCCCGCAGCCCGGCAGGCACCCCCTCGCCGGCCAGCTTGTCCTTGAGGTGGTACTCGACCGCCTTGACGTCGTGGTTGATGCGCGCCTCGATGGCCGAGACGGCGGCGGTGTCCGCCGGGCCCCACTCCGTCACCCAACGCTCCAGGGCAGCTTCCAGGGCGGGCGCCAGCGGCGGCAGCTCGACGATCCCCGGCTCGGCCGCCAGGGCCCGGTACCACGCGACCTCCACGGCGAAGCGCCACCGGACCAGCGCCTCTTCGGACAGCTCCGCCTCGACGTCGGCCAGCCGGGCAGCATAACGTCCGTCCAGCGGTGAGATCGGCACCGCGGGATCCTACGCGAGCGTGAGCGTACGCCCCGGCGGGTAGGACCACGCCATGTCCGCGACGGCGTCGAGCCCCGAGCCGCAGGACGACTGGCCCAACCCGGCGCAGCCCTCCCCGGCCGTCGAGCCCACCCCGGCCACCCAACCGTCCCCGGCCGCGCCCTCGCCGGCCACCGGCCAGCCTCCCGGGTCAGCCCCCGGGGCCGGGCCGTCCCTCGAGGTCCGCCGGACCCGGACCGGGACGCTCTACGTGGCCAGCATCGTCAGCCTCCTACTGGCGGTCGTGGTCATCATCTTCATCGTCCAGAACCAGCACGGCGCCACAGTGCACTTCCTGCCCTGGAGCTTCCACCTCCCCCTCGGGGTAGTCATCCTCGCCGCCGCGGTGGCCGGAGGGCTGGTCGTCGTGCTGATCAGCCTGGCGCGGGTCCTCCAGCTGCGCCTCGCGGCCCGCCGCCACCGCCGCTCGCACCGAAACCCTCGGCCGAGCGGCGGGTGAGCCCGGCGGCGGTCCGGGTATTGGACGGGAGGAGCCGGCGGGCACCACCATGACCTGATGGGTCCTCCAGGCCGCTTCTTCGACCAGGACGAGGACCCGTCGCGCCGCTCCCCGCCCTCGCGCCCCAGGCGCCCGCCAGCAGGACGCCCGACCCGCCTCTACGACCAGGACGCCCCCCCGCCGAGCGCGCCCGACGCGGCGCTGCGCAGGTTCCCCGCCCCCCGCCCGGGGACCGCCAGGCGCTCCGACGGCGCAGAGCCCCGACCGGCTCGGACGTCCGCGCCCCCACCGGCCCCGCA
>JAJZWW010000430.1 GCA_021846485.1 Actinomycetes bacterium | reverse complement strand
CTGGTACTGCGTGCCCCCCACCCGCTACGGGGGTATCGAGGCGGTGGTGGCCGACCTGGTCGACGGCCTCGTAGACCGTGGCCATCACGTGACCCTCGTCGGCTCCGGGGAGGCTCGCACCCTGGCCCAGGACTTCGTCGCAGTCTACCCCGACCCGCCGTCCCCTCGGCTCGGGGACCCGATGGTCGAGGTCCTCCACGCCGCCGCTGCCGCCGCGGCCCTGGCCGAGCGGGACCTCGACGTAGTCCACGACCACACCCTGGCCGGACCGCTGTCGGCCCGCGGACGCCCGACGCCCACGGTCGTCACTGCCCACGGCCCGGTGGTGGGTGAGCCGGGCGACTATCTCGCCAGCCTCGGCGACACCGTCGAGGTGGTGTCCATATCCGACGCCCAGCAGGCGCTCAGGCCCGACGCCCACTGGGTCGCGACGGTCCACAACTCCGTGGACGTGTCGAGCTTCCCGCTCGGCGATGGGGCCGGGGGCTACCTGGTCTTCCTCGGGAGGTTCAACCCCGACAAGGGTGCGCACGTGGCGATCGACGCCGCCCGGGCCGCCGGCCGGCCGATCCTGCTGGCGGCCAAGCTCAACGAGCCCGCGGAGCGGCAGTACTTCGACGCCGAGATCCGCCCCCGTCTGGGGCCGGGCGTCGAGTACGTCGGTGAGGTCGACGCGGCCACCAAGCGTGAGCTCCTGGCCGGCGCCGAAGCCCTGCTCTTCCCGGTGCTCTGGGAGGAGCCGTTCGGGCTGGTGATGATCGAGGCAATGGCGTGCGGCACGCCGGTGGTCGCGTTGCGCCGGGGCAGCGTGCCCGAGGTGGTGGAGCACGGTCGCAGCGGCTTCGTGGTCGACGATCCCGCCGAACTGCCGGCGGCGGTCGAGGCGGTCGCCGGCCTGGATCGCCGTGACTGCCGGGCACACGTGGAGGCCCGCTTCGACACCTCTGCGATGGTCGCCGGCTACGAGGCGGTGTACCTGCAGGTGGTGGAGGCCGCCGAGACCCTCGACGGTCAGCCTCTCCGACCGCCGGCGGGGCGGCTCCGGCCGCCGGTTGATCACTTCCCGCCCCCGGGCCGCCCGCTCGGGGCCCCCGACGGGGAGGTTTGCCGGTCGGGGCGCGCGGGGTACTGAGAAAGAACTTGCCTGCTGGACTTCTTCACCCCCTCACCTCGGGGTTTGGGTGCGAAACACTCCAGCAGGCAAGTTTCTCCTCGGTATGCGGACCGGGTGGCCGGCCGGTCGAGAAGAGGTGAGCGATGAGCACTCCCGAGCAGGTCCCCCCCGCAGACCTGGGCGCCGCCGACCACGCCATGGGCCTCGAGTTGCAGATCGAAGAGCTCGCCGAGCAGCGGGCCCGGGCGGAGGTCCAGGGCCGGAAGGCCGACGCGGCGGCCCTGGGGGGCGAGATCGCCGCCCTCCAGACCGAGCTGGCCCGGGCCGCGGAAGCGGCGGTGGAGGCGGCCGGCCCGCCGGCGCTGCCCGGCTGACGGCGCGCCCGGGACACGCCCGGGTCGCCTGTCGGTAGGCTTGGGCCCGAGTCCCGCCGGGGGGTGGGGCCGGCCGAACCAACTGAGGAGCGCCCGGTGCGAAGCTTCCCGTCCTCCGCCATCCGCAACGTCGCCCTGGTGGGCCACGGCGGCTCCGGCAAGACCAGCCTCGCGGAGGCGCTGCTCTTCACCGCCGGCGCGACGAGCCGCCTCGGCCGGGTCGAGGACGGCACCACGGTCGGCGACTTCGAGCCCGAGGCGGTGAGGCGACAGATCTCGGTGTCGCTGTCGGTGGCCCCCTTCGAGTGGGAGGGCCACAAGGTCAACCTGATCGACACCCCCGGCTACGCCGATTTCGCCGGCGAGGTTCACGCGGCCCTGGCGGTCGCCGACCTGGCGGTGTTCGTGGTCAGCGCGGTCGAGGGCGTGGAGGTGCAGACCCGGGTGGCGTGGAGCCTCGCCGCCAGCTCGGGAGTGCCCCGGATGATCTTCGTCAACAAGCTCGACCGGGAGCGGGCCAGCTTCGAGCGCACCCTGGAGCAGCTCCGCACCTGCTTCGGGGCGGGGGTCGCCCCCCTGGAGCTGCCCATCGGCGAGGAGGGGGGCTTCCGGGGGGTGGCCGACCTGCTCACCGAGACGGCCATCACCTACCGAGACGGGGTGCCCACCCGGGCGCCGCTCGAGGAGGGCGCCGTCCCCGCCGAGCACGAGATCCACGACGCCCTGGTCGAAGGGATCGTCGTTGCCGACGACGGGCTCACCGAGCGCTACTTGGAGGGCGAGGTGCCGAGCGTCGCCGAGCTCGAGGAGACCATGGCCCGGGGGGTGGCCGAGGCGACGGTCTTCCCCGTGGTGTGCGGCTCGGCCACCAAGCGCATCGCCGTCGACCGCCTCGCCAGCTTCGCCTGCGAGATCGGCCCCTCGCCGGCCGACCGCCCACCCCGGCAGGTGTCCGCCGGCGGGGGCACCCACCCGGTCGTCTGCGACCCGGGCGGAGCGCCCCTCGCCTACGTGTTCAAGACCCTCGTCGACCCCTACGTCGGCAAGGTCTCGATGTTCAAGGTTCTCTCGGGCACGCTGCGACCCGACGTCACCCTCCTCAACACCCGCACCCGTACCGAGGAGCGCCTCCACGGGTTGTTCGGGATGCTCGGCAAGGACCACGTCGAGCTCGGCGAGGTGGTCGCCGGGGACGTCGCCGCGGTGGCCAAGCTCGGCTCCACCCTCACCAACGACACCCTGGCGGCCAAGACCATGCCGGTCGTTGCCGCCGGCTTCGAGCTGCCCGAGCCGGTGCTCTCGATCGCCATCCGGCCCCGCTCCAAGGGCGACGACGACAAGCTGATGACCGCCTTGCACCGGCTGCAGGACGAGGACCTGTCCCTCCGGGTGCGCCGGGACGACGAGACGCACCAGACGGTGCTGTCGGGCATGGGCGAGACCCACCTGGCCATCGTGGTGGAGCGGCTGGCTCGCAAGTTCGGCGTCGAGGTCGACCAGGAGCCGGTCCGCGTCCCCTATCGCGAGACGGTGACCGCCGCCGCCGAGGCCGAGGGCAAGTACAAGAAGCAGACCGGCGGCCACGGCCAGTTCGGCGTGGTGTCGATCCGTGTCGAGCCGGCCGAGCGGGGGGCCGGGTCGAGCTTCGCCGACGAGGTCGTCGGGGGGGCGATCCCCCGCCAGTTCATCCCCGCGGTGGAGAAGGGGATCACCGAGGCCATGGCCCAGGGTGGCCACTTCGGCTTCCCGGTGGTCGACGTGCGGGTCGTGTGCTTCGACGGCAAGTACCACCCGGTCGACTCCTC
>JAJZWW010000429.1 GCA_021846485.1 Actinomycetes bacterium | reverse complement strand
TGTGCCGCCAGGCCTCCCGGCGGGCCGGGTTGGACAGGTGCAGCTCGACGACCGGACCGTCGAAGGCGGCGAGGGCGTCGTGGAGCGACCAGGCGTAGTGGGTGAGCGCCCCCGCGTTGACCACGATCCCCGCCACCCGGCCCCGGGCCGCGTGGACCGCCTCGACCAGGTCTCCTTCGTGCTCGGAGCGGACGTGCTCCAAGCAGAACCCGGCGTCCTCCGCGGCGCGCGCCGCCGAAGAGCGGTGCTCCTCCAGGGTTGCCGTGCCGTAGACCTCCGGCTCGCGCTCGCCGAGCAGCGCGAGGTTGGGCCCCGAGAGTAGGAGGATCACCGGCGCGCCCGGGCCGGTCGCCCCGGTCACCCGCGCATCTCCGCGAGGCAGGAGGCGACCGGGCCGGTCCCGACGCCGGCGACCACCTCCAGTCCACGGGGACCGTCGAGCACGAAGGCGAGCCCGTCGGTGGCCTTCTTGTCCCGGGCCATCAGCGCGACCAGCTCCGCGTCGCCGAGCCCGGGGGGCAGGGTCGCGGGGAGGTCGTAGGCGTCGACCAGCGCGTCGTGGCGGTCCACCTCGTCGTCACCGACGCGCCCGAGGCGGCGGGCCAGTCGGGCGGCGAAGCGCAGGCCGAGGCCGACCGCCTCCCCGTGGCGCAAGTCGTACCCGCCGGCGGTCTCCAGGGCGTGGGCGAGGGTGTGACCGTAGTTGAGCAGGGCGCGCCGGCCGCTCTCGCGTTCGTCCTCGGCGACGAAGGCCGCCTTGGTGGCCACGCAGGCGGCGACCGCCTCGTCCAGGGGGAGGTCGCGGAGGCCCTCGACTCCCAAGAAGGCGTACTTGGCCATCTCGCCGAGGCCGCTGCGGTGCTCGCGGGGGGGCAGGGTCCCGAGGGTCTCGACGTCGCAGAGGACCGCTGCGGGCTGCCAGAAGGCGCCGACCAGGTTCTTGCCCTCGGGGAGGTTGACGCCGGTCTTCCCGCCGATAGCTGCGTCGACCTGGGCGAGCAGGGTGGTGGGGACGTGGACCACCGCCACCCCCCGGTGGTAGACGGCGGCAGCGAACCCCGCCACGTCGGTGACCACTCCCCCGCCGACGCCGACGACCACGTCCGCCCGGGTCAGCCCGAAACGGGCGAAGCCCCGGCAGAGCTCCTCCACGGTCTCGAGGACTTTCTCCTCCTCCCCCTGGCCAATGGGAAAGGTTCGCTGCTCGACGCCCGAGTCGACTTCCCACGGGACCGAGGCCTGGGTCACGATCGCCGCCCGTCGGGCTCCGAGCGGGAGCAGCTCGGCCAACCGGTGTCGCGCTCCGGAGCCGACCAGCACCGGGTAGGTGCCGCCGGGGGCGTCGACGGCGATCTCGTGCACGGCTAGGACCCCGCGGGCGCGGCAGCCGCCCCGACGACCCGCTCGACCACCTCGGCCGGCGTCAGGTCGTCCACGTCGACGACGCACTCGGCGAGCTCGGAGTAGAGCGGCCGGCGCTGCGCCTCCAGTCGGCGGACCGCCCCGGCCGGGTCGCCGGCCAGCAGGGGCCGGCCCTCCCCCGAGCCGACCCGCCGGGCGAGGGTCTCGGGTCGGGCCCGCAGCCACACGACCGTCCCGCCCCGGCGGATCATCGCCCGGTTGGCGGGGTCGAGCACCGCCCCGCCGGCGATGTCGACGACGCAGCGGTCGGGGCGGGCGAGGGCGTCGGCGAGGACCCGGGACTCCTCCGCCCGGAAGGCCGCTTCCCCTTCGGCACGCCAGATCTCCGGCACGCTGCGGCCGGTCCGCCGGCGGACCTCGGCGTCGCTGTCGAGGTGGGCGACCCCGAGGCGCGCGGCGAGCGCCGCCCCGACGGTCGACTTGCCGGAGCCCATCATCCCGACGAGCAGGATGTGGCCGGCGGGCGGTGCCGCCCCGGGGCCCGCCACGCTCAGCCGCCGCCTGCGAGGGCGGTGAGGTACGCCTGATGGTTGCGGCGCAGCTCGCCGAGCGAGTCGCCCCCGAACTTGCGGAGCGCCTCGCCGGCGAGGACCAGGGCCATCATCGTCTCGGCGACCACGCCCATCGCCGGCACCGCGGTGACGTCGGTGCGCTCCTTCCACGACACCGTCTCCTCCTTGGTGACCGTGTCCACCGTGCGCAGCACCGGGCGGTTGAGGCTCGACAGCGGCTTCATCGCGACGCGGGCGACGAGCGGCTCGCCGGTGCTCATCCCGCCCTCCAGGCCGCCGCTGCGGTTGGAGTCCCGCCCGTAGCCGGCGGCCGGGTCCCAGGTGATCGGGTCGTGGGCCTGCGAGCCGCGGCGGCCGGCGACGTCCAGGGCGTCGCCGAGCTCGACGGCCTTCACCGCCGGGATGCTGAGCATCGCCTGGCCGAGCAGCCCGTCGAGCTTGCGGTCCCAGTGAACGTGGCTGCCGAGCCCCACCGGGACCCCGTAGCCGACCACCTCGGCCACCCCGCCGAGCGAGTCGCCGACCTTGGCGGCTGCCTTGATCTGCGCGACCATCGCCTCCTCGGCCTCCGGGTCGTAGCAGCGGACCTCCGAGGCGTCGACCGCTCCGAGCTCGTCGGGGCCCGGGCGCCGGCCGGCGGTGACCGTCGCCGGACCGATCGCCACCACGTGGCTCACCACGTGGGCGCCGAGCTCGGCGAGCAGCGCCTTGGCGAGGGCGCCGGCGGCCACCCGGGCGGCGGTCTCCCGCGCGGACGCCCGCTCGAGGACGTTGCGCGCGTCGTCGAAGCCGTACTTCTGCATCCCGACCAGATCGGCGTGGCCCGGCCTGGGCTGGGTGAGCGGCCTGGCGGTGCGGCCCGGAGCGGGGGACATCTCCTGCTCCCACTTGGGCCATTCGGTGTTGGCGATCTCGATGGCGACCGGGGAGCCGAGGGTCAACCCGTGGCGGACCCCGCCGAGCAGGCTGAGCTCGTCGCGCTCGAAGCGCATCCGTGGGCCCCGGCCGTACCCGAGGCGCCGGCGGGCGAGCTCGGCGCCGACCGCCTCTTCGGTGACCGCCAGGCCGGCGGGGAGCCCCTCGACGACGACGACCAGCGCCCGGCCGTGGGACTCGCCGGCGGTGAGGTAGCGCAGCACACGCCGGATCGTAACGGGCCGCCCGGACGGGGCGCGACGGGGCCGGGCGCAGCGGTCGGGGAGGCGAGGGCTCGGGCGGCAGCAAGCGCCGGGGCGCAGCGGTCGGGGAGGCGAGGGCTCGGGCGGCAGCAAGCGCCGGGGCGCAGCGGTCGGGGAGGCGAGGGCTCAGGCGTGGCGAGGCCTCGGGCGGCTACACCGCCTGGGGTGCCGGGCGGGGCGGCCGGGCGGGC
>JAJZWW010000428.1 GCA_021846485.1 Actinomycetes bacterium | reverse complement strand
GGTGGTGTTGCGGAACGTCATCCGGTCGCCCAGCCGCTCGGTCTCCTCCCGGCGGTGCGTGGTGAGGAAGATCGTCACCCCGCGCTCGCGCAACGACGCGATCAGCTCGTGGACCTCTCGCGTCGCGACGGGGTCAAGGCCCGAGGTCGGCTCGTCGAGGAAGAGCACCGCCGGGTCGTTGAGCAGTGCGCGGGCGAGTCCAACCCGCTGGCGCAGCCCTTTGGACAGCGACCCGCACAGGTCACGGGCACGGTCTTCGAGGCTGACCGCGCCCAGCGCCCGGCCGATGCGCCCGCGAACGTCGTCGAGCCGGTAGAGCCCGGCGAAGCAGTCAAGGTTCTCCCGCACCGAGAGACGCAGGTACAGGCCTGGAGACTCGGGCATCATCGAGATCCGGGACCGGATCGCCGGACCGTTCTTCGGACTCAACGGGATACCGGCCACGATGGCCGACCCGGAGCTGGGCGCGATCAGCGTGCCGAGGGTCCGCACCGTCGTCGTCTTGCCTGCGCCATTGGGCCCGAGGAAGCCGAACACCTCGCCGACGCCGACCTCGAACGACACGTCATCGAACGCGATGCGCTCGCCGAAGTGCTTGCTCAAGTGCTCGACCACCACCGCGGGCTCGCGCTTCGAACCGTCGAGGGCCGACAGAGCACTGGTCGGTTCTGCAGTATCGGCCGCGTGAGTTGCCGGCCGGGGAGTCACCGGCATCTCACAGGCCCAGTGGAACGCTCCAGTGCTCCACGGCGGGCGGTCACTTCGGCATGCCCCCGCCGTCTGGACGCCCAAAGGGACAACGACGCGCCGTCGCTCGTCGGCTTCCACCGCCCGTCGCGGGCGTGCGACGCCCGCTCCGTGATGTGCATGGCTGAACGGTAGCAGGGTGCCTGGGCAGCAAGCTAGATTTCTGGTCATGCAGCCAGGAGCGGCGGCGGACGAGCCGGAGCGGACCTTCATCGAGACCGCCCGGCGGGCGCAGATCGCGGCGGCGGCGATCGACACCATCGCCGAGCTCGGCTATGCAGGCGCGTCCTTCGCCCGTATCTCGGAGCGAGTGGGGATCAGTCGGGGCCTGATCAGCTACCACTTCGCCGACAAGGACGACCTCATGAGGCAGGTCGTCCACCAAGCGGCCGAGGAGGCCATCTCGTACATACGTCCGCGGGTCCTCGCCGAGTCGACCGGCCCGGGGATGCTGCGGGCCTACATCGAATCCAACCTCGCGTTCATGCGGGATCACCGCAACAACGTGATCGCCATGATCGAGATCGCCCGCAGCGCGGAAGGGCGACGGAGCTACCACGACGACACGGCTGTGGTCAACGCAGTTCGTGCCCTCGAGCACGCGCTGTCGGGATTCCAGACAGCCGGCCAGTTCCGCCCGGACTTCGACCCGCACGCCATGGCCATCGCGATCCGCGCCGCGATCGAGGCGGCCTCGCCTCTGCTGGCTTCGGACCCGGAGTTCGACATCGACAGCTACTCGCGCCAGATCGTCGCGATTTTCGACCTGGCAACCCGGGCAGACGACACGCCATGACTGGTGCGGCGGCTGCCAGCGACATCGCCTTCTGACCGAGGCCGGAGACCGGGGTTTCTCGGGGCTCTTCCCCAGCCCAGCCAATCCGGCGCGGCAGGCGATGCCCGATGCACGCGGTCGCCGGCATCACAGTTGGTGACCCTGTGGGTGCCGATAACCCCGTCCGCCCGGCTCAGGCGACCATCCGGGCTAACCGAGGGCTAACCGGGCGCGCTCTCCTCAGGTGTCCAACGTGAAACGACCCGCAGGCGTCATGGTCGTACTACGTGTTCGCACTGGGATGTGTCAGCCGTAAGCCGGATCCGACGAGTTGGTGCAGCTTCATGTTGTCCGACTCATGGTGTGGCACCTGGACGCAGAGCGTGAGCGCCGGTTCGGCCGCGATGGTGAGTTCGGTGACGTCGAGGTGGATGATGCCGGCCGGAGGGCGGCGAATGGCGATCTGGCCGGTGAGTGCCCTCTCGACGCGGTTGTCGGCCCACCAAGTGGTGAACTGCTCGCTCTCGATCCTCAACGCCTCGACGAGCTCGGCGAAGCGCGGGTCCACGGGGTGCACGGCGGCGGCGGCGCGGAACTGGTTGAGGAGGTGGCGGCCGCGCTCTTCCCATCCGACGCCCATGCTCGCTGCGGTGCCCTTGGCGAAGTAGAGCCACATGAGGTTGCACCTGTCGATAGGGAGAACTTCTGGCTGCCAGATCGTGGCGAAGGGGCCGTTCCACGCGGTGAAGTCGAAGTGCAGGTCGATCAAACAGGCGGGCGCGGGCTCCAAGGTCGCGAGGAGCCGGGTGAGCTGGGGGTGGATGCCGGTGGCCATCGGATCGGTCTCGGGGACGGCGAGGGCTGCGAGGCGCCGGAGGTGGCGGTGGGACTCGGGGTCGAGGCCGAGAACCCGGGCGATGGCGTCGATCACGTCGGGGCTCGGGTCGGCCGGGCGGCCCTGCTCCAGCCACGTATACCACGCGACGCTCACCCCGGCGGCGACGGCCAGCTCCTCGCGGCGAAGCCCGGGGGTGTTGCGCCGGCCGGGCATGGGGTCGATGCCGGCATCCTCGGGGCGGACGTCTCTGCGGCGCGCACGGAGGAAGGCGGCGAGCTCGGCCCGCCGGGCTGCTGAGGGGTCGGACACCGGGGTCCGCATGGCAGAAAGGCTATCGCTTACCTGGTAGTGCGACTACTACGAGTCACACCAGCAGGCGCAGCGTTGACGTCGAGGCTTAGCGTCGATCGTGGGCCGGTGTCTCCGTGTCGCCGGGGTCCTCCCCGGCGACAGGTTCTTGGGGCGTCCCCGCACGATGTGGTGGCGCCGGCGTCGCAGTCGAGGACCATGCAGTGCACGTGAAGGCGATCACATGACCATACGCCGGGCCGGACGAAGAGGGGGAGCAGGGGGCAGTGACGGGGCCAAGCGTTGCCGCCGTCTGGTCGTTCCTCCCGCGATCCTGTCTGTCTGTGGCGCCCTCCTTGCGGCGTGTGGGGGCGGCGGGTTGGCGCCGACGTCGACGACCGATCGGCCGACGTCGGCGCCCTCGACCTCGGCGGCGACGTCGACATCGACCACCGATCCGGCAACGGCGGCGGTGCTCGCCGCCTACCGAGCCGGCTGGGCGGCCTTCGAGCACGCGGTCGCCGATGCCAACCCCGAAGACCCCGAGCTTGCAGCGACGATGGTTCCACCGCAGCTGACGGGGGTCCGGGCGAACCTGACTGTGGACCGCCAGCAGGGCATGGTGGGAAGAGGCTCGTTCACGCTTCACCCGAAGGT
>JAJZWW010000427.1 GCA_021846485.1 Actinomycetes bacterium | reverse complement strand
AGCCCTGGGATCATCGGGTGCTCACGCGATCGGCGTGCGCCCGATCTGCTGCTGGGGTCGCCGCCGGTGCCCGGGCTGGGACTGGCCTCGCCGGGGCACAGTCGGCGCAGGTCCCGGTGAGGACGAGCTGGTGGCCCGACACGGCGAACCCCGAGCTGCGCCGCACCTGTTCGTCGAGCGCGTCGACGATCGCGCAGGCGAGCGGCTCGATCCGGCCGCACGTGTCGCACACCAGGTGCTCGTGGTGCCCTGCGGCGACCTCGTAGAGGCCGCGCCCGTGGTCGATGGGCACGCGTACGATCTCACCGGCTTGTGCCAGCCTGCACACCGCTCGGAACACCGACGAGGGGTCCGGTGTCATGCCACGACGGCGGAGGTCGTCTTGGAGCTGGTCGAGCGTCCAGCAGTGACGGGCGTGACGGCGCATGATGTCGAGGACCTGGTTGGCGATCACGGAGCGACGACCCATGCCCGGGCAGCATAGATAACGCATCTAGGTTGCGCAAGCAGCTTGCATGAGGGCGCGGCGGCTCCGCCCGTGGTGACGCGCCGGCCAGAGCAGGCGGACGGCGCTCAGCCGCCGGCGTGCCCTGCGGGCCGGCCCGAGCGTGGTCGATCCGACAGGCTGAAGGGGTAAGGGATGGGTGTGCCAGCTGTGCTTGACCCAGGCCAGCCCCGGAGATCACGATCCCAGACGGGTGAGCGTGGCGCCGAGCAGCGCTGTCCCGGCAACGGTCCGGACGGTGAGCGAAGCCAGCTGCGAGGCTGACATGTCGCTGGCGACGTCGACACGGGCGACATGGTCCGGCGTCGCCGACCAGTTGCCGATGGTCGCACGTTGCCCGTGCATCCCGGTGACGACGACCTCGCAGTCCTCCCGGCCCGGTAAGCCCTGCAAAGACAGCGCCAGCTCAGTGCCCCACGGCTTGGGTATCAGCGTCACTCGGCCGGCGAGTCCGGCAGATGCGGCCTCGGCGCGCAGCCGGTAGCTGGTTCCCGGCGTCGGTGCCGGCGCCAGGGTCGGCGCCACGGCGAACGCCGTCGCCACGGCCGCCGCTGCGGCGAAGGTGGCCGCAGCCGCCCACACGCGGCGAACACGGCGGCGGGACCTGTCTTCGATCCGCCGGGCCTGGGCGAGCAGCCCGTTGAGCAACCCGTCGGGGGGATCGGCAGACAAGGTGCCAGCCGGGATGAAGGCGGGCGAGTTGGCAGCGAACAGGCTGTGATCGAGCTGCTGGGCGCCGAGCTGTCCGCCCAGGCGTGCGAGGAGGCCAGGCAACGCGGCGAGCTCCACCAGTTCGGCTCGGCAGGCGTCGCAGTGGCGGAGATGGTCGTCGATCTCGGCGCGCGCCGTCGGTCCGAGGCCACCGGTCAGGTAGGAACCGAGCGACAGGCGCAGGTCGTCGTGGTTCGTCATCGAACGTATCCCATCTCCTCGAGCACCGAGCGCAGAGCCCGGAGGGCGTAGTAGGTCCTCGACTTGACCGTGCCAGGCGGGATCCGGAGCTGCGCAGCAATCTCCTCGACGGAGTGCCCGAGATAGATCGCGTAGTAGAGGGCTTGGCGGTGCTCGTCGCTGAGGCGCGCCATGGCGTCCGCCAACGCCCAGGTCTCCACGGCGCGCTCTACCTCGTCGGGGCCGGCGATGTCATCGAGAAGCTCCGGGCCTGAGGTGCGAGCCCGCGCCGCGTCCCGCCGCCAGCTGTCGGTCAAGCAGTTGCGCACCACGGTGAAGAGCCACGCCCGGGCGGATCCGTGGCTGCCGTCGATGGCTTCCGGGCGCTGCCAGGCCCTCAGGAGCGCTTCGGCGACGGCCTCCTCCGCCCGCTCCCGATCCCGTGACAGGCGAAGCGCAAAGGCAAAGAGAGCACCGGCGTACTCATCGTGGAGCGCCACGATGAGGCGCTCGGCCGGCGAAGGAACGGCCGGACCACCGCCAGCGTCAGCACGGCCCACGAACATCCCCGTCGTGCCATGAGGTCATGGTCTCTACAACGCAAGCATGGGCGATGCCGTTCACCACGGACTCGGCTGAACCATCCGGCCCACCACTGCGTTGCGGTAGAGGGAGACGTCACGAACCCTACGGAGGAGCTCCATGCGACACCTCGGATCCAAGCTGGCGCTCGGCGCCATCAGCGTCGGCGTGCTCACCGCCCTACCCGCCGCGGGCGCATTCGCCAGCGGTCCGCCCCCCGCCGCCACCGCCTTCGCCGCCGCCGTGATCACCCCTGCCGGGGGCAGCGTCAGCGGGTTCGGGATCACCGCTACCTTCGCTCGTGGGGCCGTCAGCCACGACGACCTGGCCATCCTCGGCGACTGGCCCAACGGCATGGCCGTAGCCCCCCCGAGCGGCCATGCGGTCAAGACCTTCAGCCTACAGATCTGCAACGACTCCACCGGCACACCGACCAACTGCACCAGCGAGCTCGGCAACTATCCCGCCTCCCCGAGCGCCGGAGGCACCGAGCGTCTCGACGGGCAAACCATCTCGTACACAGGACCCCAGCGCGGCGTCAACTTCGGGACAGCCACCAACAAGCTCGTGAGCTTCACCATCGACACCGGCGCCAAGGCTGTGTACATCTACGATCCCAACTTCAGCACCACGGCGCAGGCCTACCCCAAGCTCCTGCCGAGCACGGTGGCGCATGGGACCCTCAGGTTCCAGACCTTCCAGCCCATCGTCTGGACCCTGACCAGCCCGACGAACTGAGGCCGATCCACCACGGCTGCGCCGATCCGGGTGCCACCCCTCGCCCACGGGCGTCACCCTCAGGCGCCCAGCCAGGCGCGCTCATGAACGGGAGCGCCTTGGAGGCCCAGGCGTTGTGGCCGCGGCGGACGGGCCGGCGCCGACCCCGGCTCTCGGTTCGGGGTGGGCTGGTGCCATGGCCACCGCTTGCGGCGCGAAGACTCGTTCCTGGCCCGCCGGCCGCTTCGGCATCCCGGTGATCGCGGCCAGGTCCGCGCCGTCGACCGTCTCGCGTTCGAGGAGCAGCTCGACGACCCGGCCGAGGGTGTCGAGGTGGAGGCGCAGCAGGTCGGTTGCTTGGGCCTCGGCCTCCCGCAGGAGCCGGGCGACCTCGGTGTCGATGGCCCGCTGGGTCTCCTCGGCATACGGCCGGCCGGCGAAGGGGTTGTCGCGGCTCGGGCCTTCGGGCCCGTAGCCGATCGGCCCGACCTCGGTCGAGAACCCCCACTCGCGCACCATGCGCGTGGCGAGGTCGGTCGCGCCGGCCAGGTCGTTGGATGCGCCGGTCGAGGGCTCGCCCAAGACGAGGATCTCCGCGGCGCGCCCGCCGA
>JAJZWW010000426.1 GCA_021846485.1 Actinomycetes bacterium | reverse complement strand
CTCGCTCAGCTCGCGCACCACGCAGGCGGCCAGGACGCTGGTGTAGAGCGATCCCGGTCCGAGCACCACCTGGTCGGCCTCCCGGATCGCAGCCACCGCCTCGGGGTCGGCAGGGGCGTCGGGGGGGACCACCGACACCGCCCGGACCGGTCCGCCGCTGCCGCTGAGCCGCTCCTGGCCGACCACCTCGGCGTCGCCGACGGTCCCCTTCAGGGTGACCGGCACGGCGGTCGCCGGCAGGACCCGCCCGCCTGCCGCGAGCAGCCGGGCGGCCGCCGCGAGGGCGCTGGCGAAGTCTCCGGTCACCTCGGCGAGCCCGGCGATGACCAGGTTGCCGAGGGCGTGGCCGTCGAGCTCCCCCCCGGTGAAGCGGTGCTCGAAGGCGCGCGCCCAGAGCGACTCGGGGTCGGCCAGGGCCACCAGGCAGCGGCGCAGGTCACCGGGGGCGGGCAGTCCGGTGGTGGCCCGCAGCCGCCCGCTCGAGCCGCCGTCGTCGGCCACCGAGACCACCGCGGTGACCGTCCCGGCGTAGCCGCGGACCGCCCGCAAGGTGGTGGAGAGCCCGTGCCCGCCGCCGGCGGCGACGACGTCGGGGCGGCCGGCGCACACGGTGCTCACCGGTGCAGGTCCCGGTGGTGCACCGCCGGCTCGTAGCCGACCCTGCGGATCCGCTCGGCGAGCGCCTCGACCAGTGCGACCGAGCGGTGGCGCCCTCCGGTGCAGCCGACGGCGATCGTGAGGTAGGTCTTGGACTCCTTCACGTACGCCGGGAGCAAGAAGCCGAGCAGGTCGTCGACCCGCTCGACGAACTCCCCGGCCGCTCCCTGGCGGAGCACCCAGTCGCGCACCTGACCGTCCAGCCCGCTGAGGGCTCGGAGCTCCTCGATCCAGTAGGGGTTGGGCAGGAACCGGGCGTCGAAGAGGGTGTCGACGTCGCGCGGCACGCCGTGCTTGAAGCCGAACGACATCACCGTCACCCGCATCGTGAGGCCGGCGGGGTCCGAGAACAGCTCCACCAGCCGCTCGCGCAGCTGGTTGACGTTGGTCTCGCTGGTGTCGACGACGAGGTCGGCCAGCTCCCGGACCGGCCGCAGGCGCTCCCGCTCGATGCGGATCGCGTCGGTGACCCCCTCCCGGCCGACCGGGTGGCGCCGGCGGGTCCCCTCGAAGCGCCGGACCAGGACCTCGTCGGAGGCCTCCAGGTAGAGGACCCGGACCCGGTCCCCGCCCAGGCGCAGCTGGTGGACCGCGCTCTGCAGCTCCTCGAGCTGGGTCGCGTCCCTCCCCACCACCAGCGCGATCCGCTCGGTGGTGGAGCCCGGCCGGGAGATGAGCGCGGCCACCTTGGTGATGAGCGCGGTCGGCAGGTTGTCGATCACGAACCAGCCGAGGTCCTCGAGCGTCGCCCCCGCCTGCGATCGGCCGGCTCCCGACAGCCCGGCGATGATCAGGTAGTCGACCACGGTCTTCTCATCGACCCATTGTGCTCATCGGCCCAGCTTCTCCGCTCGGAGCACGAGAAGGCGCGGGATGGTCGCCGCCTCGGCGTACTCGGCGGCGAGGGCGAGGAACCCGGGGGGCGGCGCGGGCTCCTCCATGCCGGTCACGACCAGCCCGGCGGCGACCAGCCCGTTGACGTAGCGCGAGAGGGGGCGGTGGATGAACGGGACCCACACGTCCTTGGCCACCTCCTCCACCCGGCTGTCCTCCCGGAGGTAGGGACCGAGGCGCCAGTACTGCTCGCCGAGGATCGTGTCGTCGATCCAGCCGGAGTCGGGGACGGCCAGCAAGGGGTGGTTGAGCAGGAAGACGAACCGCCCCCGCGGGGCGAGCACCCGCCCGACCTCGGCCAGGGCGGCGTCGACCTCCTCGACGTGCTCGAGCACCAGGCAGACCACCACCGCGTCGACGGCGCCGTCGCCGAGGGGCAGGGCCGCGGCCTCCCCGCGCAGCAGCGCCGGCCGGCGGGTGCCGCCCCGCTCCCGAGCCACGCGCAGCAGAGCGGGCGTGGGGTCGACGCCGACGACCGCCTCGACGCCGGGAATGCCCGCCGCCAGGCGGGAGATCTGGCCCTCGCCGCAGCCGACGTCGAGGACCCGCCGGGCTCCCTCCAGGTGCCGGGCGACGATCGGGAGGATCTGCTCGGCGTACTCCGGGTCGGCGCCGTCGGTGAGCTCCTCGGCCCACCACGTGGCGTTGTGCTCCCAGAGCCCGGCGGCCTCCGACCACCAGTCCGGGCGGCAGTCCGCTGGAGCCTCCGATCGGTTCACCGGACCCGATGTTACCGAGGCCCCGGCCGCCCGGTCCCGGCCACCCGATCCCGCGCGCCCGGTCCCGGCCGGCCACCACCGCCGGCCGCCGGGTCATGGAGGTGGCGGTGGACGGCCACGGCGACCGCCTCGGGGAGCCACGCCAGGCTGCGCAGGGTCTCGAGCGATGCCCCTCTGACCGCGGCGACCCCACCGAGCTCGCCGACCAGGCGCTTTCGGCGCGCCGGGCCCAGGCCGGGGATGTCGTCGAGGGCGGAGGTGGTCATCCGCTTCCCCCGGAGGTTGCGGTGGTAGGCGATCGCGAAGCGGTGCGCCTCGTCCCTGACCCGCTGGAGGATGTAGAGCGCCTCGGAGTTGCGGGGGATGCGGACCGGGTCCGCCCGACCGGGCAGGTAGACCTCCTCGAACTGCTTGGCCAGGGCGGCCACGGGTATCTCCCCGGCGAGACCGAGCTCCTCGAGCACCTGGACGGCCACCCCGAGCTGGCCCTTGCCCCCGTCGACGAGCAGCAGCTGCGGGGGGTAGGCGAATCGCCGCTTGCGCTCCTCGACGGGCTTGGCCCTCTCCTCGAGGTAGGCGGTGAGGCGCCGGCCGAGGACCTCGTGCATCGCGGCGTAGTCGTCGTTGCCGGCTACCGAGCGGACCTTGAACCGCCGGTACTCCGAGGGCCGGGGGAGACCGTCCTCGGCGACGACCATCGAACCGACGTAGTCGGTGCCCTGGAAGTGGCTCATGTCGTAGCACTCGATGCGCAGCGGGGCCTCCGGCAGGTCGAGCTCCTCTTTCAAGGCGTTGAGCGCCCGCGCCCGGGCGTTGTGGTCGGCAGCCCGCTTCAGGCGGTGGCGGGTGAGATCCTCCTCGGCGTTGCGGGTGACCATCCCGAGCAGGGCCCGCTTCTCGCCCCTCTGGGGCACGCGCAGCTCGACCCGGAGGCCGGCGCGCGCCGAGGGGTTGACGCTGCGCTCGACCCGGTAGCGATCGTCGGCCGCCCACCACTCGACGTCGGCGACCGCCGGCGGCCGGGAGGCTCCGGCGACCCCCGCCCCCTCCGA
>JAJZWW010000425.1 GCA_021846485.1 Actinomycetes bacterium | reverse complement strand
GAGGTACCCGTGGCAGCGGTCCCGGATGGCGAACTTCGCGTGGAGCATCGTCGGCCGTGAGCCCACGAACCACCGGATGCCGACGGGCCCCGCCCGACGAAGGGCGTCAAGGCGCGCCCGAAGGACGGCGCGATGCTCGGCCGCCGGCGGGTTGGCGTAGATCGTCGTCGCCACGTTACGGACGCTGATCGCGGGAAGGAGAACCTCGTCGAGGATCTCGAAGCCGGCGTCGTTCCAGAACGCACCACCGATGACGAGGCTCATGGTCGCCTGGCGGATCACATCGAGGACCAGTCCCTCGAGGCGCTCGCGATCCAAGAGGGGGATCGAGCCTGGCGGGGCGGAAAGCACCAGGCGTGGATCAGGCGGTGGCGCTGGCGACGGGAGCGTGCTGGCGGCCAGCAGCTCGCACACTACGACCAGCTCGGCGGCCCGCCCCGCGCTCAGGACCCCGGCCTCGGTGAGCACCCCGGTTCGCACCAGTTCTTGACGGGCTGCCAGGTGCAGGTCATCCCGGGCTTGCGGCAGGCCCTTCTCGCCCTCGTCCACGATGGCGAGTGCCAGGCTGGTGGCCCTGTGCCGGCTGCCGCCCAGAGCGGCGAGAAGTTCAGCCAAGGGGACGAGCCCGACGAGGCCGGTCATGGCGTGGCCGGGTGCTGCTGCGTCCACAGCCAGAAGCGGCGGAGCAGGCGACGGTCGAGGTCGGCGTTCCAGGTGCGACATCCGTATGACAAGTGCAGGCATCTGTCGCAGGCGGCATGAGGCCGCTGCGACGAGACCTGTGAGCACAGCGGGTCGTTGTCGCAGCGGGACACGTTGTCGGCGGTGTTGAGCAGCCAGGCGGACAGGCGACGGCGCAGGACGGCGTCGAACGCCCCGAGGGTGAAGTCGTTGTAAGAGGCCACGTAGATGGCCGTGGTCAGCACGTCGGTCACGATCCACTCCGCCAGGCTGGCCTCCCCGAACCCGCTCTGTCCGTCGTCCAGGGCCCGCAGCAGCGCATGCGACGCCGAGTGCACCAACCGGCGCGTCTTGCCGGCCGCGCCGTCGCCCCCGACGTTCGGGTCGGCCGCCAGGATCTCGGCCAGGGCCAGCTTCGCCTCGCGCTGGCTACCCGGCACCGCCCCGGCAAAGTCGCCTTCGTGCTCGAGGAACCCGAGGACGGCCCGGGCGTCAAAGGTGACCATCAGCGCTTCGGTGTCGGCAGGCACGGCGAAGATGGGGGTCTTGCCCCCGTAACTCTGGGCCTTGGCGTAACTGCGCAGGTGCGCCCGGCCTGGCTCCCGTTGGCAGCGGGTGTAGCCGTAGCTGGCGACCACGATCGGGAATCGCTGAGTGACCGAGATGTCCTCGACCCCGAGGCTGGCCATGTACCCCACCGTGTTGTCGGCGGCGGTGCGCTCGGCACCTGTGGCTGTGGCCCGCAGGCCAGCGAAGCTCTTGCGATCGTCGATGATCTTCTGGTCGAAGAGCGCGGCGCGCTCGACCATCGGACGGGAGTTGGCCGCCTGGATCACTTCGGCACTCGCGACGGCGATGATGGCAGCGGCGCCCGTGTCGGCCGGGCCGGTCCGTGAGCGCACGTCAGCGATCACCCCTTCCGCGACGCCAGCCGCCCTGAGCTTTGCCTCCTGGTCGGCCCACTCTTCGGCGCTCATGCGGTTCCCACCGTCCCCGCGGCTCAGGTCTGCCAGGGACATCGCGAGGTCTGCCTGGTCGCCGAGCCACGAGGCGAGCGCAGCGACGCCCCGCTGGGGGTGCTCCTGGAGGTGGTCGTAGGTCTGGTTCGAGATGTTGATGATCGTGAGCGTCTGCGGCGACCACAGGCGCTGATCACGTGGCGTGTACCCGAGCTGGTACGGCGGGTTGGCGCCTCGGCCGTACTGGCCGCAGCTGCACTTGGTGAAGCGGGTTCCTACCGCCCACCCACACTGCCGGCACCGCCACGAGGATGAGGCGAACGAGCCCAGGTCCTCGAGGTACATGTGGTCGGTGTTCCCGCAGTTCTGGCACGTGGGAGTGAACATGGGCTGCATCGCCCCGCAGTTGTGTGCGGTGACGTAGCGCAGCTGGCGCATCTTTGAGTGGCACGAGGGACACTCGATCCTGCCGGCCGCGTTCGTGTCCGTGAGCAGCTTGTTCTGCTGGAACCACCGGACCACCCGCTTGCAGGTCTGGTTGGTGCACTCGAACGTCAGAGGGAAGACGTCCCAGGACACCTCCTCGGGCTCGATGGTGACGTACTCGTCGGGGTTGGTGCGGGGATCGGGGATGCCGACTTGGTCCGGGAGCCACCGACTGAGCTCCTCCGCCAGCTCGTCGAGCAGGACCTTTCGGTTGAGGTTGCTCACTCGTGGACCGTTGATGTGGTGGACCTGGGCGATGAACCCGTCGTCGTGGATGAACACGGCGTCGGGCAGGTGCTTGAAGAGGACCTGAGTGGTTGACCGTTGCATCGTGTGTCCTTCAGTTCGTGAGCCGGGTGACGATCTGCTCGGCACGGGGACCGCCGGAGAACTGGACGGGCGTGTCGACGTCCCGAAGGCTGGTCATGGCCCTGTTCGTGAACAGCTCCGTGAGCCACTCGGCCTGCCACTGCTGCATACGGAGGCGCTCGACGTTGTCCCAGCGATCCAGGACGGCGTCGACCAGCCGCTGCTCCTCGTTGGCGAGCTTGGGGTTGGGTACCGGACACCGGAACGCCCGCTCGATCCGGGCCCGCAGGTGCGGCAGCAGGTTCGCCGCGTGCGTGTTCCACCAGGGCCGGAACTTCCGGGTGAAGTTGATGTTGTCGGTAGTGCCCCAGCTCGGACTACGCGTCTCGTCCCACAAGAGGGCGCAGGCGATCCCGGGCAGTGTGCGGACGAGGGCCTTTGACGCGAATCGGTTGACAGGCACCGGCTCGATCATCTTCTCGAGCGCCGCGTGTGTGGTGGCGAAGCTCTGGAACATGGATGTCTCGCGGCGGTTGTTGCGGTCGAAGACCGATACCACCAATCCGACGTGGTTTCTCCCCGCTCGCGCTGTGGCCTGGATGTACTGGGCGTAGGAGGGTGGCATGCCGGCGAGGACCTCAAAGTTCAGCCGGTCGAGGTCGACCCCGTGCGACACCACGGCGGTGCCGATCAGTCCGCGGATGCGGTCGGCCCGGGGTGTGGCTCTGGTGTCCCCTTGGACCGTGGCTACGACGCCGGCGAGCTCGCCGAGCGGCGTCTCGCCCATCAAGTACTCGGCGCGCACTCGATCCGATCCGGCGTTCATCAGGTCAGCGGATAGCCGGTGGATGTCGTCGAGGACGGCCGTTCCGTGCGCCTTGGCGTTGACGTAGCA
>JAJZWW010000424.1 GCA_021846485.1 Actinomycetes bacterium | reverse complement strand
CACCGGGGTGGGGGCGTCCCCGGAGCGGACGTAGGCTCGGGCATGCCCTCCCGTCACCCCAAGCCGCGCAGCCACGAGGTCACCGACGGGTTCGAGCGGGCGCCGGCGCGTGCCATGCTGCGGGCCATCGGCATGACCGACGACGACTGGGACAAGCCCCAGGTGGGGGTGGCGTCGTCGTGGAACGAGGTCACGCCCTGCAACATGCCCCTCGACCGCCTGGCGAAGCGCGCGAAGGAAGGGGTCCGCGACGCCGGCGGCTACCCCCTCGAGTTCGTCACGATCGCCGTCTCCGACGGGATCTCCATGGGCCACGAGGGCATGCGGGCATCCCTGGTGAGCCGGGAGGTGATCGCCGACTCGGTCGAGACGATGGTCCACGCCGAGCGCTTCGACGCGCTGGTCACCTTCGCCGGCTGCGACAAGTCGCTGCCCGGCATGCTCATGGCCGCTGCCCGCCTGAACGTGCCGGCGGTCTTCCTCTACGGAGGGACGATCCTGCCCGGGCGGGGGGCGAAAGGCGAGGCGCTCGACATCACGAGCGTGTTCGAGGCCGTCGGGGCGCGCGCCACCGGCGGATTGACCGACGAGGAGCTCTCCCTCATCGAGCGCAACGCCTGCCCGAGCGTCGGTAGCTGCGCCGGGATGTTCACCGCCAATACCATGGCGGCGGTGAGCGAGGCGCTCGGCATGGCCCTCCCGGGGTCGGCGTCGGTGCCGGCCGTCGACGAGCGGCGCGACCAACTGGCCTACGAGACCGGCCGGGCGGTGATCGGCATGCTCGACTCGGGGACCCGCCCCCGGGACATCCTCACCAAGCTGGCATTCGAGAACGCCATCGCGGTGGTCATGGCCCTCGGGGGGAGCACCAACGCGGTGCTCCACCTGCTCGCCATCGCCCACGAGGCCCGGGTCGAGCTCACCCTCGACGACTTCGACCGGGTGGGGCGGCGGACGCCGCACATCGCCGACACCAAGCCGCACGGTCGCTACCACATGGTCGACCTCGACCGGGTGGGCGGCGTGCCGGTGGTGATGCGGGAGCTGCTGGGAGCCGGGCTGCTGCACGGGGACTGCCTCACCGTCACCGGCCGCAGCGTCGCCGCCAACCTGGAGTCCGACCCCCCGCCCGACCCCGACGGCTCGGTGGTCCACCCGCTGTCGAGCCCGATCCACCCCGACGGGGGGATCGCCCTGCTGCACGGGTCGCTCGCCCCGCACGGCGCGGTGGTGAAGGTGGCCGGCCTCGACACCGACCACTTCGAGGGCATCGCCCGGGTCTTCGACGGCGAGGAGCGGGCGATGGAGGCGATCCTCGCCGGCTCGATCGAGGCGGGGACCGTACTCGTGATCCGCTACGAGGGTCCCAAGGGCGGTCCGGGCATGCGGGAGATGCTGGCAGTCACCGCGGCGATGAAGGGCGCCGGCAGGGGCGGCGACTGCGCGCTCGTCACCGACGGGCGCTTCAGCGGTGGCACCCACGGCTTCTGCATCGGCCACGTCGCCCCCGAGGCGGCCGACGGCGGGCCGATCGCCCTGGTCGCCGACGGGGACCGGGTGGTCATCGACGTGCCGACCCGGCGGATCGAGCTGGGCGTGCCCGACGCCGAGCTGGCCGGCCGGCGCGCGGAGTGGAAGCTGCCCGAGCCGCGCTACCGCAGCGGGGTGCTCGCCAAGTACGCCCGGCTGGTCACCGGTGCCGAGCGGGGAGCGATCACCGAGCCGTAGGGCCGGTCACCAAGACGAGTGACGCGGGTGGGGCTGAGGGCGTCGAGGGGGATGGGGATCCCCGGTCCTTGCTCGCACATCCCGTTGAGGTCCTGACCCGCCGGGCACGCCCCCTCGGGTGTCTGGGTCGCTCGGCCCGGAGCGGCTCAGCCGGGCCGGCTGGTCCGGGCCCGGCTGTTGCGAGACTGGTGGAAGCATCCGACGCCGACCAGCGAGGCGGCGATCACGAACCAGAGAACCCTGCCGAGCACCCGGTCGGCGGGCCGCGAAGCGTGGCTGCTGGCCACGACCAGCCAGGGGCTGATCGCGAGGACCAGCGCCCCTCCTTGCTGTCGTCGCCCTGCCAGGGCGAGCATCCCGCCGCCGACGGCAGCGGTGAAGGCGATCGCCTGCGCCCAGGCGGCGAGGGTGGCCATCCACAGCTGGTAGAACCCGAACCCGATGAGGGAGGACCACGAACCCTGGGCGCCGGCACCGCCGGCGAGGGTGGCCCATGCCGTGGCGCCCAGCACGGCGGCAGCGACACCCACCGCTGCGGCGATGGCTTTCGGGCGCGGCAGCGCACGGGTGGGCCGAGCGCGTCTCGGCCCGTCGGGCACGATGCCCAACGTCGTACTGCTCCCGTAGTACGCGGCCGGCCCCGGGGACCTCGCCCTCGCCTTGGCGGCGGGGTTGCGTGGCGTCTACGAGAGCCCGGCCTATGGGCGCCGAGCGTCACCCCCCGGCCGCGAAGCGGGCTACTGGCTCAGCCCGCGGACGCCGGGTCGCGGCGGACGGGCCAGCGCTCCTCGCCGGGCGGACGACGTCGGCAATGACCGGTCTTCCGAGCGCGATGAGGAGGCGGCGCAGCCGCTCCCTGGCCCGCGGTGGCGCGGTCTCCGACGGCCGAGCGACCCGGTGGAGGCGGACCGTACCGTCGTCGGCAAGTCGCTCGATCCGCGCGACGGCTTGGGCGGCGGGAACCTCGACGAGGCCGTCCCAGCCCCGCAGGACCTCATAGATCGATGCGTTTCGTCGCGAATGCGGCGATGGCGCGGACGGAGGCTAGACTGACATACGCAACGGACCGGTGACGGACAGCGAGTACGCGCACCAGACGCTGATCGTCGTCAACTTGGTAGATGATTCGGTACGTACCGACTCGAAGCGACCGCAGTCCGCGCAGCCGTCCCCGAAGCAGGTGACCGGCCGCGGGCTCACGCTCGAGAAGTCCGAGAGCCTCGACCACGGCGTCGGAGAGCGGCCAGTCGAGGTCAACGATCTCCTTGCGAGCGCGCCGGGCGAGCTCGACCCGACTCACCTTCTACGGCGCAACTGCAGTTCGCGGCGGAGGTCGTCGAGCGTCACGGTCTCGCCACGCTCTACTTCGCGCCGCCCCTCGTCGATGGCGGCCATCGTCTCGGCGTCGGACAGGATCTCCGCCGTCTCCTCCAAAGCCTCGTACTCATCCACTGGGACGAGGACGGCCGCCGGACGGCCGTGGCGGGTGACGATGACGTGTTCACGCAGGTCGGCAACCTGGTCGATGACCTGGCTGAGCTCAGCACGAAGCTCACGGACGGGGACGGTCTTGGTCATACAAAAAGTGTACTATATTGAGTAC
>JAJZWW010000423.1 GCA_021846485.1 Actinomycetes bacterium | reverse complement strand
TCCTCCAGGTTGAGCACCACCGAACGCACCACGTCCCGGCGGACGCTCTCGACGTCGGAGGGGTCCATGTGGAGGTGGTGGGCCAGCTCTCGGGTGGTGGGTGCCCTCCCGAGCGTGCCGGTGAGCGGGGCGGTCGCCCCGGCGATGTCCCGGGCCTTGGAGGGCACCGAACGGCTGGCGGAGTCGGGCGAGCGCAGCTCGTCGAGGATCGCCCCCCGGATGCGGGCTGCGGCGAAGCGGGGGAAGCTCGCGGCGCGCTGTGGGTCGAAGCTACGCGCCGCCTGCGCGAGACCGGCCATCCCGGCCGAGGTGAGGTCGTCCCGGCTGACGTGGCGGGGGACCCGGCCGGCGACCTCGGCGACGGCGTAGTGCACCAGCGGGAGGTTGGCCCGGACCAGCTCGTCCTCGGACGGAGCGGACGGGGTGGTGGGGACCTGGACCGGCAGCATGCACAGTCCCTCGGCGCGTCGCCCATCTTTCCTTGATCGTCCGCCCGGCGGAAAACCGAGCAAGTTATGATCTGTTGGGGCTAGTTAGGTAGTAGTCTGGAATAGCTAGTCGTGAGGTAGACCGGCGCTCGGGGGTCCCCCGCAGATGCCCTCTGGTAGCTTCGGCATCCCGGACCGCAGGCAAGAGGATCGGTTTCCTTGGACGGCGAAGCGGCGGTTATCAACCTGGGTTCGACCGCGGTGGTGGGGGAGCGTATGGCGCTCGCCCGCGTCGGGATCGCGGCTGCGCTGCGCCTGGCAGGGGTGGTCACCCTGGAGTCCTGCGACGGGGTGGCGTCCGGGTTCGACGCTGCGCGGCGCCTGGGGGCCGGCTACCTGGTGGTGGGCGCGGCCGACGAGGCCGAGGTGGAGGTCCTCCGCCGCCGCCTCCCGGGGTGTCCGGCGCGGGTGGTGGCCCTGCTGGGCCGGGTGGAGCGCCCCGCCCTCGTGGCGCTGCTCGACGCCGGAGTTGCGGCCGTGGCGCTGCGCACGGTGCTCCCCGAGGACCTGGCGGCGACCGTCCGCTCCGTGGTGGCGGGGGAGCGTGCCGTGGCGCCGGCGCTGATGTCGTTGCTGGTCGGCTTCGAGCCGGCCGTCGGGGCCCGCCCGGAGGCGGTGGCCTCGGCGCTCACCGCCAAGGAGCGCCAGGTGCTCGCCCGCCTGGCGCTCGGCGAGTCCAACGCGGCGATCGCCGAAGCGCTCTACATATCCCCGGCCACGGTCAAGTCGCACCTGGCGAGCATCTACGCCAAGCTCGCCGTGCGGACCCGCCACGAGGCGACATCCCGGGCGGTGGCCCTGGGGCTCCTTCACTGACCGTGTCCTCCAGCCGGCGGTCCAGGTGCCGATGGACGCCGTAGTGTCGCGCGTCCCCGAGCAGGCCCTGGAGGAGCTGTCCACCGCCTTGTGGCGGGTGCGCCGGCTGCTCGAGCTGCTGTTGTTCCGCCTCGAGGAGGAACGCCTGCTGGCGCGGGCCGACAGCGCCCGCTGGCTCCCCGGAGCCCGGCGCGAGGTGGATGAGGTGCAGGACCGTCTCCACCTGGCCGAGCTGGTCCGGGCGTTGGGTAGCGAGCAGGTGACCGCCGCGCTCGGCCTCGACTCCCCGGCGACCCTCCGCGAGCTGGCCGCGGCGGCCCCGGAGCCGTGGGGCCACATCCTCGGGTCCCACCGCGAGGCGCTGGTGGCCTCGGTGGCGGCGGTCAGGGCGCTGTCGGAGGCGAACCGACGCTGGGCGGAGGACGCGCCGGGCGGGGCCCCCCCGCAGGTGCGGGTCAGCCCGTCGCTGGTCGACTTCCTCGACGACCCGCTCCAGTAGCCGGTTCCCGGGGCGGTGCAGCCCGTGCTCGCCGGGCTAACCTCGCCGGTCGATGAGCGAGGCGGGCCGGACCCTCGACCCGGCGGACCTCGACGCCGACCCGCTCGAGGCGTTCCGGCGGTGGTACGACGAGGCCGCGGCCGCCGGCCAGGAGGAGCCCGACGCCACCGCGCTGTCGACGGCGAGCCCCGATGGCGTGCCCGACTTGCGCTACGTGCTGCTGAAGGGCGTCGACGACCGGGGGTGGATCTTCTACACCAACGAGCGGAGCGCCAAGGGTCGCCAGCTGTCCGCCAATCCCCGGGCCGCTCTCGCCTGGCGCTGGGCGGTCCTCGACCGCCAGGTGAGGGTGGCCGGGAGCGTCGAGCGGGTCGAAGGCCGGGTGGCCGACGCCTACTTCGCCACCCGTCCTCGCGGTTCGCAGATCGGGGCGTGGGCGTCGGAGCAGAGCAGCGTCCTGCCCGACCGCGCGGCCCTCGAAGCGCGCGTGGCCGCCGCCGAGGCCCGCTTCGCCGGCGGCGAGGTGCCCCGACCGCCGTGGTGGAGTGGGTTCCGGGTGGTTCCCGAGCGCGTCGAGCTCTGGCAGGGCCGGTCCAACCGGCTCCACGACCGGGTCTCGTACCGTCGCGATGGTGACGGCTGGGCCCGACAGCGCCTCTCACCCTGAGCCGAGCAAGCCGCCGTGACCGCTCCTGGTGTCGCAGCCCTGGGGCGTCACCGGCCGATCCCGAGGTCGGCCCCGGGTCGGACCCGGTCGGGTTCCCAGGTGCGGGCGGGCCGCCGGTCGGCGGGATCGGGGGCGGTGACGAGCGTCCGGGTGGTGGTGAGCCGCCGGCTCGTGTCGAGGTCCCGTCCGGGCGCCGGCTGGCCGGCGCGCAGGGCCAGGTCGACCCGGCCGGCGGCGCGTCCGAGGTCGGCCGGATCGCCGAGGAGCAAGGCGGCGCCCGGACGGAGCCGCAGCCCGGCGGGCGTCAGGGCGTAGGCGTGACCAACGCGGCGGGCGGACCACGAGTCGAGCGGCCGGCGGGCCGCGCCCCAGTCGACCACCACCCTCGGCGACGGGCGGCTGCCGCGTCCCCGGGGCCCGGCGTCGGCCTCGACGACCAGTCCGGCGCTTCCCGGACCGGCCGCCTCGCGCCCCAGGGGTATCACGCGGTCGCCGACGGCGAAGGGGCGCCCTGCGAGCCAGACGTCCCCGCCGGCGAACGTCCCGGCGGCCCGCAGCGCCTCCCGGGCACGGCGGTTGAGCTCGGCCACCTCTGCGGGTCCCAGGCCGACCAGGTGAGCCCGGGAGGCAGAACCACCGCGGCGCCAGATCTCCACCAGGCTCTCGAAGGCGGCGGCGGTGCTGAGGGCCGCGCCTCCCGCCCTGGGGGGGGATCCACCCGACGAGCCGAGGGCAACCACCGACTGTGGCGACGGCGTGGCGTGGCCAGCGGCGGAGTCGATCGCTTCCATGCCCTCGCAGAGCGCCGAGCGGCGGGCGGGAAGGGTCCCGCCGCGCACCAGGACCACCTTGGAGGGCACGTTCGCCAGAT
>JAJZWW010000012.1 GCA_021846485.1 Actinomycetes bacterium | reverse complement strand
GGTCCGGGTCGGGTCCGGGGTCGGGGGTCGGCGCGGGCCCCGGGGGTGAATCGAGCGGGTCCCGGATCAGCGGGCGGGCACCGCCTCGCCGATGACCCGGGCCGCGGCCAGGAGCGCCTCGCGCTGGTGGTCATCGAGCGCTTCGTAGCGCGCCGAGACCACCCGGTCGGTGGCCTCGTCGGCGGCGGAGAGGAGCCGGCGGTCCTCTTCGGTCGGTGTCGGCACCTCGCCTTCGCGCCAGCCGAAGGTCTCCAGGTCGCCCGGTCGGCGGATGGCGTGGGCGATCGGGGTGGGCAAGCCCGTCGCCACCACTGCGCTCAGGTGGGCCGAGCCGCGCAGCTCGCGGAGCACGGCGACCAGCTGAGCGGCCCTACCCGGAAGATCGTCGACGAGTGGTGAGCCGGCGTAGCCGGCGAAGAGGGTCAGGCCCCCGGCGTCGCCGACCGCAGCGTCCACGACCCGCTCCGCCGCCGAGCAGAAGGCCTCCAAGCCGGCCACGCCGGCGAGCGAGCGCCTCCCGAAGTCGGCGCAGGCGGCGGCGAAGGACGCGGCGGCAACCCGCACGTCGCAGCGCTGCCGGCTGGTGTCCCACATCTTCTCGACCAGCGACGGGGAGAAGTACCCGAAGGCGCTCGACACCACCCTCCAGTCGACGTCGCCGAGCGCCCCGCCCCTACCGAGGAAGTAGAAGCGCAGGGCGCCGAGCCCCAGTTCGCGGCCCACCGCGACGGTCTCGGTGGTGAAGTACCAAGCCGATCCCACCCGTGCGAACACGGGGCTCACGGCGGCTACCAGCTCTTCGGAAGTCACGACGGCGACCGTAGCGCCCGGCGGGCGACCCCGACGGCGAGGGCGTCGGGGACGGGAGGTCCCGTGCAGCCAGTCGGCGACGCCCCCGCGAAGGCCCGCAGCCGGCCCCGGGGAGAGAGGTGTCCCAGCCCTTGTCCTTTGGGGCCAAACGAATAGGCTCTTGGGACCCGTCGTCCAGGGGGAGGCACATGTCAGTGATCGAAGTCGAGCTCGGTGACGACCACGCCGACATCACCCGTCACGACACCTTCGTGGCCGGGGTCCCCTACGCCACCTTCGACCGGTTGCGCCGGGAGGACCCGGTGAGCTGGTGGGACGAGGAGGACGGCCGCGGGTTCTGGTCCCTGACCCGCTACGGCGAGGTGATCGCCGCCAGCCGCCAGCCGGAGATCTTCTCGTCCGCCCGCGGTATCCGCCTGGAGGACATGGACGAGGAGGAGACCGCGGCCCGCCGGACGCTCATGGAGATGGACCCGCCGGCCCACACCCGCTACCGCCGGCTGGTCTCGCGCGCCTTCACCCGCAAGTCGGTCCTCGCCTACGAGGAGGCCATCCGGGCCCTGGCCCGGCGGATCCTCGACGAGGTCCACGGCACCCCGCGGCTCGACTTCACCGACCTGGTAGCCCGCCAGCTCCCGATGCGCATGCTCGGGCGCCTCCTGGGCCTGCCGGAGGAGGACAGCGACTGGCTGGTGAAGCGCGGCGACGCCCTCATCGCCAACTCCGACCCCGACTTCACCGACTACGTCGTCGACAAGGTGGACACCAGCGCCTACCGGCTGCTGCCGTTCCGCAGCCCGGTGGCAGTGGAGCTGATGGGCTACGGCCGGGAGGCCTTCGAAGCCCGCCGCCGCCACCCGGGCGACGACCTGCTCAGCGCCCTCCTCGCCCCGATGCCCGACGGCGAGCGGCTGACCGACGCGGAGCTGGCCAACTTCTTCACCCTGCTCGTCGCCGCCGGCAACGACACGACCCGCTACACGATGGCCGCCTCGATGAAGGCCCTCGTCGAGCGGCCGGCGGTGCGCGAGGCACTGGCCGTCGAGCCCGGCCGCCTCGAGGTGGCCGTCGAGGAGATGCTGCGCTGGGCGTCGGTGACCATGCACTTCCGCCGGACGGCCACCCGGGACACCGAGCTCGGAGGCAAGGAGGTACACGCCGGCGACAAGGTCGTGCTCTGGTTCGTGGCCGCCAACTACGACCCCGAGCAGTTCGACCAGCCCTACCACTTCGACCCGGACCGACGTCCCAACGACCACGTCACCTTCGGGCTGAAGAGCCCGCACCTCTGCCTCGGCTCCCACCTGGCACGCATGGAGCTGCGGGTGCTGATGGAAGAGCTGCTGCCCCGGATCGCCTCGGTAGCCCCCGCTGGTGCTCCCGAGCGGCTACGGTCCAACTTCATCGCCGGCATCAAGCGGCTCCCGCTGGAGATCGAGTGGAAGTGACCGGACGCCGCCCCCTCGTGGGCCTGAGCACCCGTCGCTGGCCGGCCTCGGCGTTGGGGTCCGCCCTGCCGCCGACTTACGCGGGGGCCGGCGTCGACCTCGGGATCGCCGACTACCCCGCGGCGATCGCCGCCGGCGGCGGCCTGCCCGTGCACCTCGTCCCCGACGCCCCGGCGGGGGAGCTGGTCGCCTGCCTGGACGCCCTGGTGCTCACCGGCGGCGCGGACGTCGACCCCGGCACCCGGGTGGCGGTCCCGCCCGCGCGCCCGGAGCGAGGTGGAGCGAGGAGCTCCGGGACCGGATCCCCCGCTCGGGGCGGCCCGGGCGGGCCCGATGGTCGCGGTGGGCCGCTGCTCGCCCCGGACGGTGGGCCGGGGGGCTCCGACGCATCCTGGGAGCCCCAGCTGCCCGAGCCGGGCTCGACCGAGCCGCAACGGGACCGCTGGGAGCTCGCCCTTCTCCGCGCCGCCCTCGAGCTGGACCTGCCGGTCCTCGCGGTGTGCCGGGGCCTCCAGCTGCTCAACGTGGCCCACGGAGGGACCCTCGTGGACGACCTGCCCGCGGGCGACGGCGACGGCCACGCCCGCTTCGCCGGCCCTCGCGGCGAGCGGGTCCACGAGGTCGCCCTCGACCCCGGCTCGCTCGCCGCCTCGGTCTACGGGACGTCGCTACGGGTCAACAGCCTCCACCACCAGGCGGTGGACCGCCCGGGAGACGGCCTGGTGGTCGTCGGGCGCAGCCCCGACGGCACGGTGGAAGCCCTGGAGATCCCGGGCCGGGCAGTGCTCGCCGTGCAATGGCACCCCGAGGCGCTCGCCGGCGATCCGGCTCCCGAGTGGTTGGTGGCCGCGGCGCGCGAGCGGATGGCCGGCGGGGACCGGGTGATGCCGCGAGCCTGACGCCAGAGGTGCTGGCCAACCCGTCCCGGCCCGCCCGCCCGCCGGCGCAACGCCCGTCCGGCCCGAGGCCCGCCCGCCAGCGATCAGAGGAAGGGCAGGTAGGCGCGCTTCTCCCAGTCGGTGGTGTAGGCGCAGAAAGCGGCCCACTCGGAGCGCTTGACCGCGACGTGCTGGGCGACGAGCTCCTTGCCGACCGCGTCGCAGAGCGCACCGTCGGCCTCCAGTGCGTCGAGGCCCTCGCCCAGGTTGCCAGGGCAGGCAACGGTGGCGTCGACGTGCTCGAAGCCGTCCCCCGTCTCCGGCGGCCCCAGCTCGACCTCGTCGACCACCCCTAGGCGGGCCGCCTGCAGCACGGCAGCCACCGCGACGTGCACCGGGACGGCGCCGTCGGCGAGGCGGTGCTCCAGGCGGGCAGCGGCGCCGCGCTCGGGGGGGACGCGCACGGTGGCCCCCCGGTGGTCGTGACCCCAGTTGGCCCAGTAGCCGGCGAGCTGCCCGGGGCGGAGCCGCCGGTAGGCGGTGACCGTCGGGGCGAGCAGGCCGCAGAGGCTGCGGTGGTGGGCGAGCAGTCCGGCGGTCGCCCGCCGGGCGAGGACCGACAGGCCCTCGGGGTCGGAAGGATCCCAGATCGCGTTGCTCCCGTCGGCCGCGCTGAAGCTCAAGTTGATGTGCAAGCCGCTGCCGCCCCGGTCGTTGACCGGCTTGCCGAGGAAGGTCCAGGCCAGGCCGTGACGGGTGGCCAGCTCGCGGGCCATCTGCTTGAAGAGGAACGCCCGGTCGGCCTCCTCGAGGGCGTCGGCGTGGGCGAGGGTGAACTCGAACTGCGCCTCGTCGTACTCGCTGTTGATCGCCTCTATCGCGATACCGGCGCGGTCCGCGGCGTCCCACAGCTCGGCCACGATCCCGTGCGGGTCGACCGACGGGCCCGTGCCGTAGACGAACGCTCCCGGGGTGGAGATCGGCTGCCAGCCACCCGCGCCGTCCGGCTCCATCAAGTAGGCCTCCACCTCGACGCCGATCTCCGGCCGGTAGCCGAGCGCCTCCCAGTCGGACATGGCGCGCCGCAGCGCCCACCGGGGGGACACGGCCACCGGCTCGCCGTCGCGCTCGAGGTCGGCGATGACCACCCCGGTCCCCGGGCCCTCCCATCCCGGGCGGGCGAGGGCCGGGTCGAAACGGGCGTCCATGTCGGGAAGGCCTTCGAAGAACAGCGACCCGGGAGTGCCCGGGGTCATCTGCCGGTCGAAGCCCAGCGCCCAGGTGCCGGTGCAGTGGCGCGCACCGCGCCCCGCCATGGCGGCGGGCACGTACTTGCCCCGGGCCAACCCGAGGTGGTCGGGCCAAAGCACCCGGATCCGTTCGAGAGCCGGCGCAGAGGCGGTGGTGGTCGGATCCATGGTGCTCCCCCTACGAGGCTCTTGGGCCGGCAGTCGTTGGGGGCCGAACGTACGGCGCGTCCGACCGGGTGTCAACGCTCCCGGGCGGCGAGCCCCGCCCGGCCCGTCGACCGACCGGCTGCCGCCCGTCGCCCTGCCCACCGGCCGGACCGCCGGCTGCCTCGATCCGGGCGCCAATGCGCCTGAGGAGCTGGGCGAGCTGTTCCTGCTCGGCGGGGGCCAGGGCCGAAGCGGCGAAGGTCTCCTCTCCGTTGAAGAGGGGGAACACCTCCTCGATCACCGCCACCCCCCGGGGGGCGAGGCGGACCAGTACCCGGCGCCCGTCGTCGGGGTGGACCGAGCGCAGCACCAGCCCCCGGGCCACGAGGGTCTTGAGCACCCCGGTGAGCGTCCCCTTGGTGGTGCCGGTCTCGGCCGCCACGTGCCTGGTCTCCTGCTCCCCCCAGATCCAGAGCACCCACATGACCGTAAAGGCCGACCACGACAGGTCGTAGGAGGCCAGCACCCGTTGCTCCATGTGGTTGCGGACCGTCGTGGCCGCCCGGTAGATGTTGGAGATGGCGGCCATCGCCCGGAAGTCGAAGGACCGGTCGCCGAGGCGGGCGCGGATGTCGCGCTCCGCCCGGCTCAGCTCGGCCGCCTGCGCGCTGCCCAGTCGTCGGGTGGTCATCGCCGGGATGCTACGGCGCGCACCCCGGCGAGGCGGGTCCCTTGCCGCGATCGGACCGGGCCGGATATCGTTTGTCCCCGAACGAGTCGGGGAGGGTTGGTGACGGTTGAAACCCGCCGGATACTCCTGGACGGAGCGGTCGTGGAGGTCGCGGTCGACGGTCCGACGCTGGTGGCTCCCGACGGCCGGCGGACGGCGGCGGACGGCGCAGTGCACCTGCCGCCCGTCGAGCCGACCAAGATCATCTGCTGCCACCTCAACCACGTGTCGCGGGTGCGGGAGTTCGGCGGGACCCTGCCGCCCGCGCCGACCTACTTCCACAAGCCCGTGTCGGCGCTCAACTCCCACGGCGGGGCGGTGGTCCGGCCCGCCGGCTGCCGCTTCCTCAACTACGAGGGCGAGGTGGCGGTGGTCATCGGCAGGCGGTGCCGGCACGTCTCCTACGAGGAGGCCGGCGAGCTCATCGCCGGCTACACGATCGCCAACGACTTCGGCCTGCACGACTTCCGGGACACCGACGCCGGGTCGATGCTGCGGGTGAAGGGGGCCGACACGCTCTGCCCACTCGGGCCGGGCCTGGTGACCGGCTGGGACTGGCGGGGCCGCTCGATCCGCACCCTGGTGAACGGCGAGGTGCGCCAGGACGGCAGCACCGACGAGATGGCCTGGGACATGCACTACCTGGTCGCCGACATCGCCCGACTGATCACCCTCGTGCCCGGCGACGTGATCCTCTCGGGCACGCCGGCGATGTCCCGCCCGGTCGAGCCCGGCGACGTGGTGACCGTGGAGGTCGACGGCCTCGGGGCGCTCACCAACCACGTCGTGGAGGGACCCGAGCCGGTGAGCGACGAGGTCGGCGCCCAGCCGACCGACACCGACGAGGTGCGCTCCACCGCGCAAGGGGGCGACTGGCCGCCCCGGAGTACCCGCCGCCCGGCTCCCACCGCCCGCGACCAGCTCCCCTACCCGAGGATCCGCCCCAGGTTCGAGCGGTGACCGCCACCACCGCCACCGAGCTCCCCGAGCACCCCCGGGCCGACGTGTCGGGGGTGGCCGTGTCGGTCGACCACTACATCGGCGGACGTCGGGTCGCCTCGCCCGAGACCTTCGAGGACCGCTCCCCCCTCGACTGGGCCTGGAAGCTGGCCGACGTCTCCCGGGGAGACGCCGAGATCGCCGCGCGGGCGCTGGGAACCGCGGCGGACGCCGCCCCCGGCTGGGCGGCGCTCGGGCCGGCAGACCGGGGGGTGCTGCTGCGCCGCCTGGCCGACCTGGTCGACGCGCGGGCCGCCGAGCTGGCGACCGTCGAGTGCGCCGACATGGCGATGCTCGAGGAGAGCCTGCGCCTGCGGGTCATCGCCCGCGGGGCGCGCAACTTCCTGGCCTACGCCGAGCTGGCCGAGGGATACCGGGAGCGGGTCTGGAGCTCGCAGGGCACACGCAACCGGGTGATCCGCCGGCCGGCGGGACCGACAGTGGTGATCACCCCGTGGAACGCGCCGTTCATGCTCTCCACCTGGAAGTGCGCCCCGGCGCTGGCCGCCGGCAACCCCGTGGTCCTGAAGCCGGCCGAGTGGTCGCCGCTGTCGTGCTCGCTGCTCGCCGACCTGGCCGACGAGGCCGGCCTGCCGCCGGGGGTGCTCAACGTGGTGCAGGGCATCGGCGAGGAGGTCGGCGCCGCCCTCGTGTCGGACCCCCGGGTCCGGAGGGTCAGCTTCACCGGGTCCCCCGAGACCGGGCGGCTGATCGCCCGGGCGGCCGCCGCCAACCTGGTCCCCTTCACCGGCGAGCTGGGGGGCAAGGGCCCCCTGGTCGTCTTCGCCGACGCCGACCTCGACGCCGCGGCCGCCAAGGCGGCGGCGATGTACGACGACGCGGGCCAGGTGTGCCTCGCCGGCACCCGCCTGCTGGTCGAGGCCGGGGTGCGGGACGCCTTCGTCGAGCGCCTCTTCCACCACGTGGACCGTCACGTGCTCGGCGACAGCCGCGACCCGACCACCACCGTCTCCCCGCTCATCCACCCCGACCACCTGGCTCGGGTCGCCGGCTTCGTCGAACGGGCCCGGGCCGCCGGCGACACCGTCGTGCGCGGCGGCCGAGTGTGGCGCGAGGGGGGCCTGTGGTACGAGCCGACGCTCGTCGAGCCGCGCAGCAACGACAGCGAGATAGTGCAGGAGGAGGTGTTCGGACCGGTGCTCACCTTGCAGACCTTCGTCGACGAGGACGAAGCGGTCGCCCTCGCCAACTCCACCGCCTACGGCCTCTCCGCACTGGTGTGGACCTCCAGCGAGGAGCGGGCGCAGCGCGTCGGGCGGGCGCTGCGGGCAGGGACGATCTGGGTCAACACCTTCTTGGTGCGCGACCTGACCGCCCCCTTCGGGGGGATCGGCATCAGCGGCGTCGGGCGGGAGGGCGGCGACTACGCCCTGGACTTCTGCAGCGACCTCGTGACCCTCCAGATCCTGGAGGGGTCGACGGACCGGCTGGAGGGACCGACCGACGGGGAGGGTGGCGGGAATGGGTGAGATCGTGGGAGCGGGCCTGGTGGCCCACGTGCCGACCATCGTGCTGCCCGAGCAGGTGAGGAGGGAGCTCAACGAGGGCCGGGAGATAAGCCTCGTGCCCGGCTTGGAACGCCTCCGGCGCGAGGTCCTCGACGAGTTGCGCCCCGACACGATCGTGGTCTTCGACACCCACTGGTTCACCACGGTCGAGTTCGTCGTCGCCGCCCACGACCGCCGGGCGGGCCGCTACACCAGCGACGAGCTGCCGCGGGGGATGGCCGGGGTCCCCTACGACTTCCCCGGCGACCCCGAGCTCGCCAAGGTCCTCGCAGCCCGGGCCGACGAGGTCGACCAGTGCTGGATCACCGCGATCGACGACCCGTACCTGCCGGTCCACTACCCGACGATCAACCTCCTGCCGTTCTTGCAGCGCGACGAGCGCTGGGTGTCGGTCAGCGTCTGCCAGACCGCCGAGCCGATCGACTTCCTCGCCGTCGGCGAGTGCCTGGGCCGGGCGGTGGCGGGCCTCGACCGGCGGGTGGTGCTGCTCGCGTCGGGGGCGATGAGCCACACGTTCTGGTCGCTGCGGGAGCTGCGCCGCCACGAGGCGTCGGACCCGGTGCACCTCTACACCGAGCAGGCCGCCGCCGCCGACCGGAAGATCCTCGACGCGTGGGCCCGGGGCGACCACGCCTCGGTGGTCGACGGGATGCCCGAGTACTCGGCGTACAAGCCGGAGGGACGCTTCGGCCACTACCTGATGACGGTCGGCGCGCTCGGTGGGAGGGACTGCCGGGCGGTCGGCCGACCCTTCAGCGACTACGAGAACTCGATCGGCACCGCCCAGATCCACGTGTGGTTCGACCGGCCCACCGGCGGCTGGACCGGGGAGCGGCGATGAGCGCCGATCCGCCGACCCGGACCCCCGCGACCCGGACCCCCGCGACCCGGACCCCCGCAGAGCTTCTCGCCCCGGGAGGCCGGTCACCCGGAGACCACCCACCCGAGAGTCGGCCACCCGGCGCGGCGGGCTTCCTCTTCCCCCGCACCGCCACCGGGCGCTCCTCGCTGCTGCCGGCGCCGCCGTGGCACTACTCCGGGGACCTGCTCACCGTCGAATGGCGGACCGATCCGGCTGCGGTCGCCGCCCTGCTGCCCGAGCCGCTCGCGCCGGTCCACGACGACGAGGACCCCGGGGCGGTGGCGCTGGTCTTCGCCGACTGGCAGTCCTGCGGCGACGACCTCTCCGAGCTCGACGACCCGGTGCGGGCCCAGTACAAAGAGGCGTTCTTCGTGGTGCGGTGCCGCTTCGACGGCCGAGTCTGGTCGCGCTGCGTGTTCATCTGGGTGGACAAGGACTTCGCCTTGGCGCGCGGCCACCTCCAGGGCTACCCGAAGAAGCTCGGCTCGATCCACCAGACCCGCCCGGTGATCGTCGGGCGGGCCGGGCCGCGCCTCCAGCCCGGAGGCCGGTTCGCGGCGACGCTGGCGGCCTACGACCGCCGGCTGGCCCAGGTGAGCGTGACCCTCACCGAGCCGGCGGAGACCAACGGCTTCGTCAACTCCCACCCGATGATCCACCACCGGTGGGTGCCCCGCATCGAGTGCGACGGCACCGACTCCCTCGCCGAGGTGGTGACCATGCGGGGACGCGACGTCGAGCTCGGACCGGCATGGGCGGGCACCGCCGAGGTCGAGCTCGCCGGCTCCCCAGTCGAGGAGCTCACCTCCCTCGCCCCTCGGGAGGTCCTCGGCGGCTACTGGCGCAGCGTGGGGACGACCTTCGCCGGGGGCGAGACGCTCCGGCGATGAGCCCCCCGAGGATGGTGGTGGTCCTCACCGAGAACACCACGATGCGGCCGGCGCCCGACGTCGCCGACCTGGTCGACATGGCGGTCACCGCCGAGGCGGCCGGCTTCGACGCGGTCATGGTCAGCGAGCACGTGGTGCTCGGCCCCGGCGCGGACGCCGCCGGGCGGCCCGCCAACCCCCGGGACTACGCTCTTCCCGGCAACCAGGACCCGGCCACGCCGTGGCCGGCGCCGCTGCCGCTGCTCGCCGCGGTGGCTGCCCGCACCACCACCCTGCGCCTCGTGGCGGGCGCCCTGATCAGCCCGCTGCGCCACCCCCTCACCACCGCGAAGGAGCTGGCGACCGTGGACCGCCTGAGCCGCGGTCGGCTCGTGGTGCTGCCGACAGTGAGCTGGCACCGCGACGAGTACGAAGCCCTCGGGGTCCCCTTTCCCCACCGTGGCGCCATCCTCGACGAGCAGCTCGAGATCTGGGAAGGAGCGTGGAAAGGGTCCCCCTTCCGCTACGAGGGCAACTGGTACCGCTTCGGCGACGTGTGGCTCGAGCCCAAGCCGTGGCGCGCCGGAGGTCCTCCACTCTGGTTCGGTGGGTCCTCGGTGCACGACCGCCTGGTTCGCCGCCTGGTGCGCTTCGGGTCCGGCTTCAACCCGCTCGGCACACCGAGCGACGAGGAGCTCTCGCGCCTGCACGCCGCCCTGCGTGACGCCAGGAGGGACCCGGCCGGCATCGAGCACGTGGGCGGCACCCGGGGCCGCTTCCCGGGCCCCGAGCTCCCGGCCGACCTGGACGAGGCCCTCGCGACGATCCCCGTCCAGGCGGCCCGCGCGTTCTCCACGATCTGCATCAAGCCGTCACAGTTCCTCGACGATCGGCAAGGCTTCGAAGCATGGTGCGAGACGGTGATGTCCAAGGTCGCCGCCCTCGGGTGACGCTCATCACCGGTGGTGGCTCCGGGATCGGCGCGGCGAGCGCCACGGCCCTACGGGCCGAGGGGGGCGAGGTGGTGGTCACCGGACGGCGGGTGGACGCCCTCTCGGAGGTCGCCGCCCGCTGCGGGGCGGTGCCGGTGGTCGCCGACGTCACCGACGGGCACGCCCTGGAGCTGGCCGTGGCCGAGACCCTCGATCGCTTCGGCCGTCTCGACGGCCTGGTGGTCAACGCCGGGCGCGCCGGCGGAGGGACGGTCGCCACCACCGACCCCGAGCAATGGCGCCAGGTCCTCGACGCCAACCTCACCGGAGCCTACCTGTCGGTGCGGGCCGCCCTGCCGGCGCTGCTCGAAGCGGCCGGCGCGGTGGTGCTGGTCTCCTCCGTCGCCGCGCTGGTCTCCCCGCCGGCGAGCGTCGCCTACGCCGTCTCCAAGGCCGGCCTGCTCGCCCTCGGGCGGAGCCTCGCGGTGGACCACGGCCCCGCCGGCCTGCGGGCCAACGTCGTCTGCCCGGGCTGGACCCGCACCGAGATGGCCGACCGGGAGATGGACGCCCTCGGCGCGCTCGACGGTGACGGCCGGGAGCGGGCGTACGCCCAGGCGACCGCTCTGGTACCCCTCCGCAGGCCGGCCACCGCCGGCGAGGTCGCCGAGGTGGTCGCCTGGCTGCTGTCTCCCGCAGCCGGCTACGTCACCGGCTCGGTGCTCACCGTCGACGGGGGACTCACCGCGGTCGACCCCGGAGGCGTGGCGTCGGACCACCGGATCAGCCCCCGCCAAGAGGAGAAGCTTGCCTGCTGGACTGTTTCGCACCCAAACCCCGAGGTGAGGGCTGGTGAAGAAGTCCAGTAGGCAAGTCTTTTCTCTACAAGAGGGGCCCCGGTCACCCCCGGCGGCCGGCCGCGGCTAGCCTGGGGCAGACGCCATGCCCCGGCTCCGAGCCGGGCCCGCCTCCCGGTGCCTGCGCGCGGAGGTGGCCGCGCCGCCCCTGCCGAGCGGGGGTGGCTTCCCTCGGGCGCCTCCCGCCGCCCGCTCTCCCCCTCATGCCCTGATGCTGCCCTGGTACGTGATCCTCGTCGTCGTAGCCGCCGGCACGCTGCTCGCCGGCACCCTCGGAGCTGCCGCCCTCCGGGCACGCTCGCGGCGGAGCCGCTCGCCGCTGCACTCCTCGGTCCTCCACCACCTCGTCCTGCCGGTGCGGCTGGTCATCGCCCTCGTCGGCATGGAGGTCGCCACCGCGGCGGCGGACATGCCTCCCGGGGCGTCCTCCGACCTCCAGCACCTGTGGACCGTCGGGCTGGACCTGGCGGTGGGCCTCACGGTGGTCCGGGGCGTCTACGTGCTCTCCGACGTGGTCCTCGCGCGCTTCCCGCTCGACAACCCCGACAACCTCCGGGCCCGGTCGATCGCCACGCAGATCCAGGTCGTCAGGCGGGTCTCGATGGTCCTGGTGTCGGTCGTCGCGATCGCCGTCGCGCTGCTCACCTTCTCGTCGGTTCGGGCCGCGGGAGCCGGGCTGCTGGCGTCCGCCGGCCTCGTCGGCCTGGCCGCCGGGATCGCCGCCCGGCCGATCCTCACCAACCTCCTCGCCGGTATCCAGATCGCCCTGAGCCAACCGATCCGGGTCGACGACGTGGTGGTCGTCGAAGGCGAGTGGGGGCGCATCGAACAGATCGCGCTCACCTACGTGGTGGTGCGGATATGGGACCTCCGGCGCCTCGTCGTGCCGATCTCGTACTTCGTCGAGAGCTCCTTCGAGAACTGGACCCGGGAAGGCTCCCAGGTCATCGGCACGATCCACCTGGAGCTCGACTACAGCGCGCCCGTCGAGCAGCTGCGCGCCGCCTTCCACGACGTCGTGTCCGCCTCCCCCGACTGGGACGGCCAGACCGCCGTACTGCAGGTGACCTCGGCGGGCACCGAGACGATGCAGGTGCGCTGCATCATGACCTCGGCCGACGCGTCGCGCAGCTGGAACCTCCAGTGCGAGGTGCGCGAGAAGCTCATCGCCCACCTCCAGCGGGAGCATCCCGGGGCGCTCCCCCGCCTGCGGGTCGCCTTCGCCGACCCTGCCGGCGTGCCCGACCCCGTCGGGGCCGACGCCGCCGTCTGACCCCGACCCTGTCGGGGTCGGGCCGCGGGCTCCTTGCGCGGACCCTGTCGACCCCATACTGTTCGGCCCCAAACGAACCCTGGGGGAGGACGAGGGTGACCACCGCAGCAGACGACCGCAGCCCGGCCGCAGCCCCCGACGCCGAGGGGGACCTCGGGGCGCGCAAGCTGCGACTCCTCGACGTCGTAGCCCAGTCGGTCGGGTTCATGGGGCCGGTGTTCTCCTCGGCGTTCGTGATCCCCCTGGTGATCGGGATCGGCAGCGCCACCGGCCAGGGGGGCGGGCTGGCCTCGCCGCTGTCGGTGATCATCGCCGCGGTCGGGATATTCGGTCTCGGCTGGGTCATCTCCCAGTACGCGAAGCGGATCCACGCCGCCGGCTCGCTCTACGACTACGTCACC
This sequence comes from Actinomycetes bacterium, assembly GCA_021846485.1. Taxonomy (GTDB): domain Bacteria; phylum Actinomycetota; class Acidimicrobiia; order Acidimicrobiales; family Palsa-688; genus JAKAQB01. Next base: position 6,606 of record JAJZWW010000012.1, on the reverse strand, counting down.
GAGGGCCTCGGGACCCGGGTCGGGGCGGTCGCCGGCTGGCTGTACTACGGCGGGGTGATGGTGCTCGGTGCCGGCCTGGCCCTCCTGATCGGCGGGTTCGTCCACGACACGATCCGCTCCGAGCTCGGCGCGTCGAGCATCCCCGACTGGGCGTGGACGCTTCTCGTGGTCGTCGTGCTCAGCGCCCTCGCCTACCTCGGGGTGCAAGTGTCCACCCGGTTCCAGCTGACCATGGCCCTGGTCTCGCTCAGCGTGCTCACCGTCTTCTTCTTGTACGTGATCGTGCACCTGGGTGGGGCCAACAGCGCCCGGGCGTTCGACCCGTCGTCGGCCGCCGACGGCTGGAAGGGCATCTTCCTCGGGGTGCTCTACGGGGTGCTGCTCTTCGTCGGCTTCGAGACCTCCGCCAACCTGGCCGAGGAGACGCCGGACCCGAGGCGCCAGATCCCCTTCGCGGTGATGTTCACCGCGGCGCTGGCCCTCGGGTACTTCGTGCTGGCCACCTACGTCGAGATCGCCGGCTTCCACTTCGACCTTAAGCGCATCGCCGCGGCGGCCGCCGGGCCGGTTTTCGCCCTCGGGTCGCCGGCCAGCGCCGGCGGCTACGGCGCGGTGTGGCTGCGCCGGCTGCTCGAGGTGGTCGTCACCTTGGACATGCTGGCGGTGCTCATGGGGATCTTCGTGTCGGCCTCGCGAGGCATGTTCGGCATGGCCCGGGACCGGCGGCTCCCCGCCGTCCTCGCCCGCGTCGACCGGCGGAGGGGCACGCCAGTGGTAGCCATCGGGGCGCTCAGCGTCCTCTGCGTGGTGTTCGTGCTGCTCGACAAGGCGTTCCCCGGCCTGTACGCCCTGCCCCAGACCCCGCACTACTTCGCCCTGTTCGCCTGGGGCTCCACCTTCGGGGCGTTCTCGATGGTGATCGTCTACCTGCTCATGTGCGTCGGCGCGCTGCGCCGTCCCCAGGAGGGCGGGGCGGTGCTACCGGTCGCCTCGGTGATCGGAGCGCTGATCACCGCCGGCGCCCTCTTCGGCTCGGTCTACAAGGTGACCGCCCCGACGATCTGGGCGCCCTGGCTGTCGCTCATCTGGCTGGGGGTCGGCATCGTCGTCACCACCCTCACGCTGAGGAACGGTCGCCGCCCCGCAGCGGGGGCGAGCCCCGTGGCCTGACCCGGCACACCGGTGCCCGGGCCGCAGTGGCGGAGGACCGGGATCGTCCAGCAGGCGCTGGATGCGCTCCGCCAGCCACGAGCGCAGCGCCAGCGGGTCGGCCTCGGCGAGCGGGCCGGCGCGCATCACGTAGCGGGTGGTGACCACCCCCATGATCAGGGCACCGACGGCGGCAACCCGGTCCTCGGCGTCGGGCGGGCACCAGCCGAGCTCCCGCACCAAGTGGTCGGCGAGCGGGCGGCTGGCCTGGCGCGCGAACAGCTCGCCGAGCTCGTGGGCCGCCTCGTCGGAGCTGCCCGCCGAGCGCAGCATCGTGAGCAGCGGGTCCCCCGGCTCGACGCCCTCCCAGCGGCGGACCACCTTCGCGGCCAGGCGCGCGCCGAGCTCCCCGAACGGGCCGGCCAGCGCGCGCTCCACCCCGAGCCCGGTGCCGGTGACCGCCCGGAACAAACCCGACTTCCCCCCGAAGTACCTGGTGATGAGGTTGGGCGCCACCCCGGCGCCGGCGGCGATCTCGCGGACGGTGGTGCCGTCGTAGCCGTGCCGGGCGAAGGCCGCCCGCGCCGAACCGAGGATCCGCTCCCGGGTACGCTCCGCGTCCCGGTGGCCCGGCGTTCCGGGTCCGTCGGCGCAACCCATCGTGTGTACAAGCGTACACACTCCGGTAGGGTGGTCGCATGAGCACCGAAGGCCAGACCAGGACCCTCCCCAGCGCCGGCGAGGGCTCGCCCACAGACGGGAGCGTCGACCCGAAGTGGTGGACGCTCACCGCGGTCTGCCTCGGCACCTTCATGCTGCTGCTCGACATCACGATCGTCAACGTGGCCCTCCCGGCGATCCAGACCTCGCTGCACTCGAGCTTCGCCGACCTGCAGTGGGTGGTCGACGCCTACGCCCTCACCCTGGCCGCCCTCCTGCTCACCGCCGGGTCGCTCGCCGACCTCTATGGACGGCGCCGGCTGTGGGTGGCCGGGCTGGTGATCTTCACCGGCGCCTCCGCGCTCTGCGGCGCGGCACAGACCCCGCTCATGCTCGAGCTGTCGCGGGGGCTGCAGGGGGTCGGCGGGGCGATCATGTTCGCGGTGTCGCTGGCGCTGCTCGCCAACGCCTTCCGCGGCAAGGACCGGGGGGTGGCCTTCGGGGTCTGGGGGGCGATCACCGGGGTGGCCGTCGCCATCGGCCCGATAGTCGGCGGGGCCCTCGTCACGGGCCTGTCGTGGCGGGCGATCTTCTTCGTCAACCTGCCCATCGGGGTCGTCGCGGTCACCCTGAGCGCCACCCGGGTGGTCGAGTCCCGCAACGAGCACGCCCGGCGGCCCGACTGGGCCGGGTTCTCGATGTTCACCGTGGCCCTCGCCAGCTTGGTGTACGCGCTGATCGAGTCCGGTTCGGCGGGCTTCGGCGCAACCCGGGTCGTCGCGGCCTTCGCCGTCGCGGTCGTGCTGCTGGTGGCCTTCGTCGTGGTCGAGAGCCGCAGCGAGCACCCCATGTTCGACCTCAGCCTGTTCCGCCTGCCGACCTTCTCGGGAGGCTCGATCGCCGCCTTCGGGGTGTCCGCCGGCAGCTTCTCGGTGCTCCTCTACCTGGTGCTCTACCTCCAGGACGTGCTGGGCTACAGCGCCTTGCAGACCGGGCTGCGCCTGCTCGTGCTCTCCGGGGGGATCATGGTCGTCGCCGGGGTGGCCGGGCGGCTCACCTCCAAGGTCCCGGTCCGGGCGCTGATCGGCCCGGGGCTGGCCCTCGCCGGCGCCGGCCTCCTGCTCATGCGCGGGCTCACCGCGGGGTCCTCCTGGACCCACCTGATCCCCGGCCTGCTCGTCGCGGGTGTCGGAGTGGGGTTCGTCAACCCGCCGCTCGCGTCGACCGCGGTCGGCGTCGTCCGCCCGGAGCGCTCCGGGATGGCGTCGGGGATCAACTCCACCTTCCGCCAGGTGGGCATCGCCACCGGCATCGCCCTGCTCGGCACGCTGTTCGCCAACCGCCTTGGCTCCGCGGTGCTCGCCAGTACTGCCGGCACCCCGCTGGCGTCGCGCTCCCGGCCGATCTCCGCCGCCCTCGAGGACGGCTCGACCGGGAGGCTCTTCGCTCGGGTCCCGGCCTCCCAGCGAGCGCTGCTCGGCCGGGTCCTACGGGGCAGCTTCGCTGCCTCCCTCGACGAGATCCTGCTCGTCGCCGGGGTGATCAGCCTGGTCTCCGCGGTGGCGGCCTTCGCCCTCATCCGCTCCCGGGACTTCGTGGCCGCCGCCGGCGGGCCGGCCACCCCGTCGCACTGACCGACCGAGCCCCGCTGGGAACCAACGCCCGGCATGCGGCGTCCAACGGGTGGAGCAGCGGGGTCCCGCCGCTGCCGACAGGAAGGACGACAGAGATGATCCCCACGCTCGGACGCCACGCGCTCGTGTCGATCGCCGCGGTGGGCGCCGCCGCGCTGGCCCTCGGCGCCTGCGGGGGCACGCCGGGCGCCGCCCCCCAGGTGGTCTCGCCGCGCACCGCGTCGCAGACGACAGCGGCGGTGGCCGCGTGCGGTGGCCGCCCGACGATCACCGCCACCGCCACCGGCCAGGTGCACAGCCCGCCCGACACGCTGCTGTTGTCGCTCGGGGTCCAGGTCCGGGCCGCGAGCGCCCGGACGGCTCTGTCGGAGGACGACGCCAAGGTGGCCAAGCTGGTCGGGATCCTGCGCGCCGCGGGGGTCCCGGCGGCGGACATCCAGACCTCGAACCTGTCGGTCGGCCCCAACTACGGGCAGAAGCCGGCGGGGGTGGTCACCGGCTACATCGTCACCAACGTGGTGTCCGCCACCGTGACCCACCTGTCCGCAGCCGGGCGGATCCTCGGGGACGCGGCGGGCGCGGCCGGCAACGGCATCCAGTTCGACGGGGTGCAGTACACACTGACCAACGACACCAACCAGGCGATCGCGGCGCGCGCCCAGGCGGTGCGGCGGGCCGAGGGACGGGCCCGGGCGATGGCCGCCGCAGCCGGCGTGACCCTCGGCCCGCTCTGCTCGGTCTCGGACGGCTCCGCCTCGGCGTACGTCGCGGGCGGCTCCGGCTCCGCGTCCGGAGTTTCCTCCCTCGGGTTCTCCGGGTCGTCGGGGTCCGCCGCCCCGGTGCCCGTCGAGCCCGGCACCCAGGTGGTGAGCGCCCAGGTGACGGTCGTCTACGGAGCGGGCTGAGCGGCGCGGGCGGCACCCCGGCCCGCTCCCCCGCCACCCCGAGTGCGCGCAGCGCGACCGGTAGGATCCGCCGGTGCCCGAGAGCCCCGAGCCGGTAGCGCTCGACGGGTCCCACCTGGGCGTCGCCGGGCTGGAGGCCGTAGCCCGCCGGGGCGCGCGGGTGTCGCTCGCCGCCGGGGTGCGGGAGCGCCTCGCCGCCGGCCGGGCAGTCGTCGAGGGGGTGCTCGCCGCCGGCGAGAGCGTCTACGGGCTCACCACCGGGGTCGCCGAGCGCAAGCGGGTGCGCATCGACCCGGCCCGCCAGGCGGAGCTCAACCGCCGGCTCGTCGCCACCCACCGGGTGGCCCAGGGCCCCGACGCACCCGAAGACGTGGTGCGCGCGACGCTCGTCGTGCTGGCCAACGGCCTGGCCAAGGGGGCGGCCGGAGTACGGCCCGGCCTGGTCGAGGCGATCCTCGAGCTGACCGCGGACCGCTCCGCTCCGCCGTCGGTGAGGCGCCTCGGGTCGGTCGGGCAGGCCGACCTCGGTCCGATGGCCGACCTCGCCCACGGCCTGGTCGCCCGGACCGGGGTGGAGCTCGCCGCGGGTGAGGGCCTCGCGCTGCTGGACAACAACGCCTTCTCGACCGCCTGGTCGGCTCTCGCCCTGGCCGACGCCGGACGCCTGCTCGCGACCATGGACGTCGCCGCCGCCCTCGACTTCGAGGCGTTCCGGGCCAACCTCGGGGTGCTTCACCCGGTGGTTGCCGAGACCCGGCCCTTCGCCGGGGTGGTCGCCACGGTCGCCCGCCTCCGCGAGCTCCTCGCGGGCAGCGCCCTGTGGCAGGCTGGCGCAGCTCGCAACCTCCAGGACCCGCTCAGCTTCCGCTGCGTCCCCCAGGTGCACGGCGCGGCCCGCCACGCCCTCGGGTACGCCACGGCCACAATCGAGACCGAGATGAACTCCGCCCAGGGCAACCCCCTCGTCGCGCTCGACGAGGCGAGGATCGTCTCGGTCGGCAACTTCGACGCGGGGATCACCGCCGCGGCGGTCGACTTCGCCCGTCTCGCCCTGGCCCCGGTGCTCGCCGCGGCGGCCGAGCGGACCGTCAAGCTGCTGCAGGCACCCTGGTCGGGCCTCGCTCCCGGGCTCGCTGCCGACCCGGCCAGCGGTGACGACGGCCTGGCCGAGCTGGCCGTGGCCGCCCAGGCGCTCGCCGTGGAGGCCCGCACCCTGGCGCTGCCAGTGTCCCACGAGCTGGTGAGCACGACCAAGGGGGAGGGCATCGAGGACCGCACGAGCATGGCGCCGCTGTCGGCCCGGCGGCTCGCCGAGATGCTCGGCCTCGCCGCCCGGCTGGTGGCCGTCGAGCTGGTCGTCGCCGCCCAGGCGGTGGACCTCGCCTGCCCCCCGACCATGGGGGACGGACCGCACGCCGCGCACGCCGCGCTGCGCGAGCTGGTGGCGACCACCACCTCTACGGCCAGCTTCCCAGTCGACCTGGAAGCGGTGGTCGCGCTGGTCGCCTCGGGCCGGCTCGCCGGCGACGCCCCCGGACGCGACCTGGTAACCAACGAGCCGGCGGGCGGGTGACCCTCCCCCGGACCAACTGGTCGGGCAACGTGGTCTTCGGGGCCGCCGCGGTCGTGCGGCCCGGCTCGCTCGGCGAGCTGCAGGAGCTGGTCGCTTCCCGCCGGCCGGTGCGCGCCCTCGGCGCGGGTCACTCCTTCACGCCGGTCGCCGACACCGAGGGGACGCCCGTGTCGCTCGACCGCCTCGGGGGGTCGGTCGACGTCGACGCCGGCGGGCGCAGGGCGTGGGTACCCGCCGGCGCCACCTACGACTGGGTGGGCAGCCGCCTGCACGCCGCGGGCCACGCCCTCGCCAACCTGGCATCGGTCCCGCACGTGACGGTCGCCGGTGCGTGCGCGACCGGCACCCACGGGTCGGGTCCCGGCAACCCCGGCCTGCCCGCCGCGGTCAGCTCCCTGGAGATGGTCCGGGCCGACGGCGAGCTGGTCACCCTGCGAAGGGGGGAGGAGGACTTCGCCGGGGCAGTGGTCTCCCTCGGGGCGATCGGGGTGGTGACCTGCCTGGAGCTCGAGGTGGATCCGACCTACGAGGTCGCCCAGGAGGTCTGGACCCACGTGCCGCTGCCCGGGCGCGCGACACGCTCGCCGAGCTGCTCGCGCGGGGCTACAGCGTCAGCTTGTTCACCGACTGGTCCGAACCGGACACGATCGGCCAGGTGTGGGTCAAGCGCCGCCTCAAAGGGGGC
>JAJZWW010000422.1:2249-3352 GCA_021846485.1 Actinomycetes bacterium | reverse complement strand
GGTCGAGCGCTCCGCCAACAAACCGGCGGGTGATGGGTCGGTTCATCCCTCCCACGGAATGCTGGAAGAGGAACGGCATGAGCGGCGACCACTGCTTCTCCATAGGGTCCCACAGGCTGACGAGCGGCATCGCCGGCCGGCCGGCGCGCACCCGATCGATCATGGCGGCGAGGACCTCGCCGAGCTCGGGTGAGCCGAGCAGGAGCCGCTCGCTGTCGGTCTTCGATGGTGTGACCTGGAGCATCGGGACGACCTCGCTGGTCGTGGGGAGGGTGTAGGCGCAGAAGCTGTGATGGCTGAGCTCGAGCAGCTCTTCGATGCGCACCCCGGTGTGGCGGAGCACTTCGACCGCCGCCCACCCCCCAAAACGCCTGGTCTTCTTCGAAGGTGAGGTCGTGTCGGCAACCGGTCTCCTCACAGACGGCGTAGACCTGGGCCGAGGGCTTGGTCGACACGACACGCCGGTAGTGCTGGCCGCCAGTCTCGAAGCGCTCCCCGCCGGCCGCCGCGCCGGCCGCCGCGAGACGTGCCGACGCACGCGCCTTCCCCTCGGTGACGGCGCGCACCAGGACCGGCAGGATCGGCGCCAGGGTCCGGGTGCGCTGGTCCATCGCCGCCTTGCGGTGCTTGCGCCGCTTCTTGAACGACACCTCCGAGATCCGCACCGGCGAGGGGGCGACGAAGCGTCCGAAGCGGACCGGGTCCTCGATGCCCCACTGGGCAATGTCGGCGTAAAAGCTCCGCACCGCCATGAGGGTGTTCTCAGGCACCTCCCGGCGTCTGCCCGAAGCCGGGCCCGAGCCGATCGTCTGCAGGCGCTGCTTCCATGCGGCGGCCACCTCGGAGCCAAGGTGCAGCGAGTCGATGCCGGGATGGTGGCGCTCGAGGTCTCTCCAGAACAGCCGGCCGAGATGACCGGCGACGTTGGCCAGCGACGTGTGGTCGATGCTCGGCTGGCGGGCTGCGAGGTAGTCGACGAGCAGGTTCCTGATCGGCTGGCAGGCGATGTCGTAGCGGTCGATCAGCTCGGCGCAGCTGAGCGGCCCCCGCCGGGTCGCGGCGGTGAGCGACGGTGGGGCGTCGGGGCCGAAGACGCCCATCTC
>JAJZWW010000422.1:0-2239 GCA_021846485.1 Actinomycetes bacterium | reverse complement strand
TGGCCGGCGTCACGCCGGGCCCACCAGTACTCGGCGCAGTCCCCCGCTGTCACCGCGGTGAGCGGGCCGCCCTTGGAGAGCAAGATCCGGCCCAAGATGTTCTCGACCCTGTCGAGGCGGCCGGCGACCTACTGCTCGGCGCCAGCAGCACGCCGCAGCGCCATCAGACCGTCCGGATCGATCACCTCGAAGGCGCGCCGGAGCGTCTGGCTGAAGTTCTGGGCGAGCAACCAGGCCATGCTCGGGCAGACCACCTGGCCGAGCAGTAGGGGAACCAGCCCGGCCCGGATGGTACCCGGTTTGGCGGTGCCGCCGCCGTGGCGGCCGGTGCCAAGGGGGACAAGGTCGACCCAGTCCCGGCCCGAGGCGTCCGCGCCCGAAGAGCGCCACCGCTGTTGCCAGGAGCCGCCGGGCTGTGCCTCCAGCCAGTCGAGGACTCGGCGGACGCCGACCAACTTCACCTTCATCGCATCCTGGGTGCCACCGGCGACGCCGAAGACGTGGGTCTCCACCTCGGTCCGGCTCATCGTCGTCTGCGGCCAGTGACCCCTGTCGGGACGGGGTTCTTGGCCTGGCGGGAAGACTGGTGTCGCGCCGCGTTCGGGACCCGGCAAGGCTCGGCGCTGGCGATGACGCTCGTTGCCCAGCAGCAAGCCGCCCGGCGCCCCGAACACCGGATCGGCGACGAGGAGGTCGGCGGCAGTCACGGCACCCGCCCGAGCAGCGTCTCGAGGACCTCGGGCCGGTAGCCGGCCGCTGGCACCCTGACCCTCTGTTCGTTGGTCCCGGCTCGACGATGGTGCTCGTGCATCGGGCGATCACATCGTCGGCGGACGGCTCGGTATAGAGCTGGGTCGTGGTGATGTGCGCGTGCCCGAGAACCCACTGGACGTCGACGAGCGAGAGCCGGGGGTCGGCGACCATGCGATGGGCCGCGGTGTGGCGCAGGTCGTGGAGGGTCCAGTTCGTCCCAAGCGACGCGTTCGCCCGACCGAGTACCGCGCGCATCGCCGCGTAGTTGAGCGGCCGGTAAGGGCGGCGCAAGGTCAGCCACAACGGCGCCGTCCCGACCCAAGAGCGGCCGGGGACGCCTTGGCGGTAGAGCTGCAGCCAGACGAACGCGTCCGGCGAGGCCGGCAGCCACTGCAGCGCGCCGCTGCCCTTTCGGTGCACGCCGATCAGCTGCTGGCCGATGTCCACCCGGTCGCAGGTCACCCCGAGCAGCTCCGCGGCGCGCGCCCCGGTCGAGATGTAGAACGCGAGGATCGCCCGGTCCCGGTCGCTCCCCATCGCAGCGAACAGCGCGTCGAAGTCAGCGTCGCCGATGTTGGGCGGCAGGCGCTTGGCCAGCTTCGGCTGGAAGTCCGCCCGCCGGCCCGGGGAGAACGGCTCCAGCGGGTTGTGATGGGCATCGGGCCGCTCGCCGTTCCGGCCGTGTCGCTCGGGCATCGGGTTGAGCAGCGGGCCGCGCCCCTCGAAGCGATGGAACTCGTAGAAGCTGCGCACGACCGACCGGTTGTGCCGGCGGGTGCGCGCCGCATAGAAGACCCCAGCGCTCGGCTTGCGGGTGATCCGGTTCACCGATCCCGGCACGCCGTGGCCGCTGCTGCCACGAGCGGGCTTTCGGGCCGAGGCGAGCCAGAGCATGAAGTCCCGGGCCTCGGCGCGCCCGGCGCGGTCCCAGGCCACCTCGACAGCCCACAAGAACCGATACCAGCGCAGTAGTGCGAGGCCGTAGGACCGCAAGCTGGTCGGGCTGGCATCACGTGCCCGCAGGTCACGAAGGAACGCCGTCACCTCGTCGACCTCCCCGCCAACGGGGTCGACCAGCCGAAAGCCACACCACGGATCTCCGACCGCCACGATCGAGCCGACCGCCGCCACGACCAGCCGCTCGGCGTCCCGTCGGACAACATCCATGGCCACGGCCTCCTCGTCGGTGTGTGAAGCCGATCTGAGCAGGTAGCGAGAGCCCATGGTGGGATGGTCACCGCGCTCCCTGGAGGACGCGCGGCGGGCCGCCGTAGTTCGGTCAACGGGTCTCCGAATCCCATACCGGCTGGGAACCCCAGCCCGAGGATGAGGTAGAAACCGGTGAGCAGTGCCATCGCGATGCCGCCGCGGGCAAGGGGCCACCACGGACCTGAAGTGGCCGACGCGAGCGCGAGCGCGAGCAGTGCCGGACCGACGAGGTAGGCGGGAAGAACGGCACGGTTGGGGATGCGTCGGGCAGCCACAT
>JAJZWW010000421.1 GCA_021846485.1 Actinomycetes bacterium | reverse complement strand
TGGGACGGCTGGCCCACGAGCGGCGGCTCTTCGCCGGCGACCTGGCAAAGGTGCGAGCGGTGCTGGCCCGCGCCGACGGCGTCGCCGGCGCCCTCGACTCGATGTTCCAGGGGAAGCAGTCCTACCTGCTGCTCGTCGCCAACAACGCCGAGATGCGCGCCGGGTCGGGGATGGCCCTCGAGGTCGGCACCATCCACCTCGCCGGCGGGGCGGTCCGGGTCAGCCACCTCCAGGACGCCGGGCAGCTGGTCGATCAGTTCCCCGGGGTCCGGCCCACCGGGGACCTGGCGGCCCGCTGGGGCTTCGAGAGACCGCAGCTCGACCTGCGCGAGCTGCTCATGTCCCCGCAGTTCCCGGCCAACGCCGCCTTCGCCGCCCGGATGTGGCAGGCCCACACCGGCCGGGCGGTCGGCGGGGTCCTCCTCGTCGACGTCCAGGCCCTCGCCGACGTGCTCTCGGTGATCGGGCCGGTGAGCGCGCAGGGGACCACCCTGACGGCGGCCAACGCCGTCCCCTACCTGCTGGAGGGCCAGTACGTCGGGGTCGTCGACGCCGCCGCCGAGCGGCGCCGCCACCAGCGCCTGGGGGCCATAGCAGAGGCCGCCCTGGGCCGCCTCGAGGCCCCCGGATCGTCGCTGACCGGCCTCGTCCGGGCGCTCGGCCAGGCGGCCGCCGGACGCCACATCCTCGCCTGGTCGGCCAACCCGGCCGTCGAGGCCGACTGGTCCGCCGCCGGCGCCGCGGGCGCGGTCAGCGGCAACGAGATGCTCCTGGCCCTGCTCAACCAGGCGGCCGACAAGCTCGACCCCTACCAGAAGGTCACCGCCCGTGCCTCCGTCGCCGCCCGGGGGGACGCGTCCCGGGTGACCGTGCGGGTCACCGTGCACAACGCCACCCCCGCGTCGCTTCGGGGCTACGCCGCCGGCGGCGCCCCGGGCACCCCGCCCGCCCGGGAGTACGCCGGCGCCGTCGCGCTCGACTTCCCCCTGGACGCCACCAGGGTCGCCACCCCCGGCACCCGGGTGCTCCAGGCGGCCGGCCCCGACGGGCCCGCCCAGGTGCTGGCCATCCCGGTGAGCGTGCCCGACGGGCGTTCGGTGACGGTGAACTTCGCCTTCACCCTCCCGGGCAGCCACGGGAGCCTCACCGTCGAGCCCTCGGCACGGATCCCACCAACCGACTGGGAGGTGGTCTCCCCGGGTCGGCGTCCCCTCCACTTCGAAGACGCCGTCGCCCACACCTTCCGATGGTGACCGCTCCACCACTGTGAGCACTGAGCGGGCCCGGAGCCCCTGGCGCTCGGAACCCTGGAGCAGGGGAAAGTCCTGGCCATCGACCGCGGGCCCGAGAGAAGGGGAAGATCCCGAAGGAGCTTGCCGGCCACGCTGCGTGTCACTAGGATCGGCCCTGGCAGCAGTATCCGTGCCCAGCGGAGAAGGGACCCACCCCGTGATCAAGCGCTCGCTCATCGCCCTGGCCGTCGCCCTGGCGGCGACGTTCGGGATGTCCGCCTCGGCGTGGGCGACGCCGGCGCCGGCGGCCACCCCCGCCCTGCTGGCCGGCCACTCCTGCTACCCCGGCAACGGGCTGCACTGCAAGAACAAGACCACTGCGGGCAACAGCACCTCGGGGAGCAGCAAGAAGAGCACCTCGCCGGCCTCCGAGCCCACCTCGACGACCCCGGCATCACCCTCGGTCCTCGCCTTCACCGGGGCCGACGTCGTGGTCACCCTGGCGGTAGGTGCGCTCCTGGTCGCCCTCGGGCTGGTCGTGGTGCAGCTGACCCGCCGCCGGACCGCCTGAGGAGCCGGCGCAAGCCCCGCATCGAGGCGGTCACCGGCCGGGCGGCAACAGCCCCCCGGCCGGGCGGTGCGGGAGCAGGATCGGGGCGACCCCGGCTCGCCCCGCCTCCTACACTCTGCGAGGGATGGGGGTCGCGGATCGGATCGTCGAGCACGCCGGGCGCCTGACAGCTGCTGAGCGCCGGGTCGCCGCGGTGATCGCCGACGAGCCCGAGACGGTCGCCTTCGGGACCGTGTCGCTGATCGCCGGCAAGGCCAAGACCAGCGGCCCGACGGTGGTGCGCTTCGCGGTGAAGCTGGGCTACGGCGGCTTCGTGCAGCTCCAGGCCGACGCCCAACAGGAGCTGTCGGCCCTGCTCGGCCCCGCCCGCGAGCGCATCCGCCAGCAGCCGCCCGCCGACCTGCTCGCCCGGGTGGCCGCCGTCGAGGAGCACAACGTGCGCCGCACGCTCTCCTCCATCCCGCCGGCGCAGTTCGACGCCGTGGTCGGCCTCCTCGCCGACCAGCGGCGCGCCGTCTGGGTGCTGCCCGGCGACGTCACCGAGCCGATCGGCACCACCCTCGCGGCACGCCTGTCGCAGCTGCGGCGGAGAGTCACCCTGGTCGGCGGCTCGGAGATCGTCGCCGCCCGGGTCCTCGCCGGGATCGCCCCCGGCGACACGCTCTTCGCGGTCGACATCCGCCGCTACGAGAGCTGGCTGATCCGGCTCACCCGGTGGGCGGTCGACTCCGGAGCGGTGCTCGTCGCCGCCACCGACGGCCCGCTCTCCCCGCTGACGGCGGACGCCGCCGAGACGCTCACGATCGCCGCCGAGGGGGTCGGCCCGTTCGACTCGATGACCTCCGGCGTTGCCCTGGCCAACGCCTTGGTCGCCGGGGTCGCGGTGCGGGTGAGGGCGAAGGCAGCCTCCCGCCTCGACCGGGTCGAGGCGGCCTGGACCGCGACCGGAGCCCTCCTGCACGACCCGACCGGGTCGGTGCGGCGACCGTCGGGGCCGGCGGGACGCCTCGACCGGGGCGGCGACGACCACCGTCCCGGGACGCGGCCAGGCGCGGGGGCGGGAGCGCCCGGCCAGGAGCCGGAGTGGCTCGCGCGAGGCGACGGCAACGCGGAGGAGACAGGAGGCGCTCGGGCCGGGGCCTCCCCAGCCGGGCCCTCAGGTGGGCAGACGGCGGACGGCGATCGAAGCCAGGGCGACCATGTCCACCCCGCGCCCCTCGCCCGCCTCGCGTCGGGAAACGGCCTCGAGCCGCTCGACCAGGCCGACCAGGTCGACGAAGGCTGAGCGCCTCGGCGCCAGCCACCGGTCCACTGCGGCGACCAGCTCCTCGGCCGTCGAGCCTGCCCCTGCCCCCCCCCTCGCCACGGCGGCCACCGTCCCGGCCCTCCACCCGGCAACGTCGTCGACCAGCGCCCGGCGCTGCCACGCCGCCCAGCGCCCGGGTGGCTCCAGGGAGCGCAGCACCCCGAGCAGCCGGCCCACCCCCCCGTCGTCGAGCCGGGCGAGGCCGGCGAGCGCCGCCGCGAGCGGCACCCCGGCGTCACCCGA
>JAJZWW010000420.1 GCA_021846485.1 Actinomycetes bacterium | reverse complement strand
CGGGTCGTCTGGGACCGGCCGGCGCGGCGGGTGGCTCCCGGCCAGAGCGTGGTGATCTACCGGTCGGACAGGGTCGTCGGCGGCGGTCAGGCCGTGGACGCGGAGGCCCCCCGGCGGGGCTGACCCGACCCCGGAGCCGGCCGGGGCGGGACCGGCGGTCGGTGCCCCCGGGTAGGGTCGGCTCCATGTCCGCACCGCAGCGGCCCGGCACGGCCGACGAGGCTCGCGAGCGCGCCGAGCAGCTCCGGGAGCTGATCGCCCACCACTCTGAGCGGTACTACGTGGTGGACGACCCGGAGATCAGCGACGCCGACTTCGACGCCCTGGTCGACGAGCTGGCGGCGCTCGAGTCGGCGTTCCCCGAGCTGGTCACGCCGGACTCCCCGACCCAGCACGTGGGAGGGGGACCGGCGGCGGCCTTCGCCGAGGTCCGGCACCGCAGCCCGATGATGTCGCTCGACAAGACGACCAGCTACGAGGAGCTGCTCGCCTGGGGGGCGCGCATGGAGCGCTACGTCAGTGGACCGGTGGAGCTCACCTGCGAGCCGAAGATCGACGGTCTGGCGACGAGCCTGCTCTACGAGCGCGGCCGGCTGGTCCGGGCGGCGACGCGCGGCGACGGGGTGGTCGGTGAGGGCGTGACCGCCAACGTGGCGACGGTGGGGGAGATCCCCGAGCGGATCCCCGCTCCGTTCCCCGAGGTGGTCGAGGTGCGCGGCGAGATCTACATGGCGATCTCCGCGTTCGAGGCGCTCAACTCCCGCCAGGCGGAGCTCGGGGCCCGGAGGTTCATCAACCCGCGCAACGCCGCCGCCGGGTCGCTGCGCCAGAAGGACCCGGCGGTCACCGCGACGCGCGAGCTGGGCTTCTTCGCCTACCAGGTAGGCGAGATGGACGGCGGCCCGGCCTTCGAGCGCCACACCGAGACCCTGGAGTGGCTCCGCCACTCCGGGTTCCCGGTCAACCCGCACATCCGGGTCGTCGGGACCTTGGAGGAGGTCCACCAGTACTGCAAGCGCTGGGAGGCGGACCGCCACGGCCTCGACTACGAGATCGACGGGGTCGTGGTCAAGGTCGACGACCTCGCCCAGCGCCGGCAGCTGGGCACTACGTCCCGGGCGCCGCGGTGGGCGATCGCCTACAAGTTCCCGCCGGAGGAACGCACCACCCTGCTGCGCGACATCATGGTCTCCATCGGGCGGACCGGCAAGGCCACGCCGTTCGCGATCCTCGAGCCGGTCGTGGTCGGCGGGGCGCGAGTCGGGATGGCCACGCTGCACAACGCGGACCAGGTCGAGGCCAAAGACGTCCGCCCCGGCGACACCGTCGTGGTCCGCCGGGCCGGGGACGTGATCCCCGAGGTCCGCGCCCCGGTCCTCGGGCTACGGCCCGAGGGGCTTCCCAAGTGGCGCTTCCCCGGCGCCTGCCCGGTGTGCGGGGAGCCCCTCGTCCGCTTGGAGGGCGAGAGCGACACGTTCTGCGTCAACGCCGACTGCCCGGGCCAGCGGGTCCAGCGGATCGCCCACTTCGCCTCCCGGGGGGCCATGGACATCGAGCACCTGGGGGAGCGGACCGTCGGCCAGTTCGTCCGGGCCGGGCTGCTCGGCGACGTGGCCGACGTGTACCGCCTCGACCTCGACGCGGTGCGCGAGATGGAGGGTTGGGGGGACACGTCGGTGGCCAACCTCGCCGCGGCGATCGAGGCGTCCAAGTCCCGGCCGCTCGCCAACCTGCTCGTCGGCCTGTCGATCCGCCATCTGGGCACCACCGGGGCCCAGGTCCTCGCCCGGGCGTTCGGTCACCTCGACCGGATCCTCGCCGCGTCGGCCGAGGAGATGGCCGCCGTGGAGGGCGTCGGGCCGGTGATCGCCGCCAGTGTCCAGGAGTTCTTCGCCCTGGACACCAACCGCGAGGTGATCGAGCGGCTCCGCGCCGCCGGCGTGAACCTCGAGGGACCCGCCGAAGACGGCATGCCCCAGGTCCTGCTGGGCCGTTCGGTGGTGGTCACCGGCACCCTGCAGCAGCGGACCAGGGAGCAGGCCGAGGCTGCGATCACCGCCCGGGGCGGCAAGTCGCCGGGCAGCGTCTCCAAGCGGACCACCGCGGTCGTGGTGGGCGCCGACCCGGGAGCCGCCAAGCTCGCCAAGGCCGCCGAGCTCGGCGTACCGCTGCTCGACGAGGACGCTTTCGCCGTGCTGCTCGACACCGGCCGGCTTCCCGGAGCCGAGCCGGGCTGAGCCGGGCGCCCCACCATTCCCCACTCTCGGGTGACCCACCGCTAGCGTCTCTCACGTGTTCACGTCGCCCATCACCGACTCGGTGGGGCGTGTTCTCGGGGAGCGCTACCGGCTGACCCGCCCGGTCGGCAGCGGGGCGAGCGCCCACGTCTACGTGGCCGAGGACGTGGAGCTGAGGCGCCGGGTCGCGGTGAAACTGCTCCACCCCGGCCTGGCCGGGGACCGGGCCTTCCTGGAGCGCTTCCGCAGCGAGGCCCGGGTGGTTGCCGCTCTCCGCCACCCCAACATCCTGCGGGTCTACGACTGGGGGGAGGAGGAGGGCACGCCGTTCATCGTGAGCGAGCTGTTCGAGGGTGGCAGCCTGCGCAGCCTCCTCGACCGGGGCCGCCTGCTCACCCCCACCCAGGCTGCAGCGGTCGGCTACCAGGCCGCCTCCGGCCTCGCCCACGCCCACCGCCAGGGGCTGGTCCACCGGGACGTCAAGCCCGCCAACCTGCTGTTCGACGACGAGGGGCGGGTGAGCATCGCCGACTTCGGCCTGGCCCGGGCGCTGGCCGAGGCGGCCATCACCGAGCCCGACGGCGTGGTCGTCGGCACCGCCCGCTACGCCGCCCCGGAGCAGGCGCAGGGCCGCTCGCTCGACGGTCGCAGCGACGTGTACGCGCTGGCGCTGGTGCTCGTCGAGGCGACGACCGGGTCGGTGCCCTTCGCCGCCGACACCACCCACGGCACGCTCATGGCCCGCGTCGGTCGGCCGCTCGAGGTCGGCGAGACGCTCGGCCCGATGGCTGAGGTGCTGCGCTCCGCCGGAGCCCCCGACCCCGACGGCCGCCCCGACGCAGCCGCGCTCGCCACCCAGCTGCGCCGGCTGGTTGCTCGCCTCCCCCCGCCTGGTCCGTTGCCGCTCGCCCCGCCGCCCCTCGACGGAGCCGGCGAGGTCGACCGGGACCCGACCGGCGTGGTCGGGGTCGTCGGGGCTCCGGGCGCGGGGGAGGAGGCCGGGGAGGTGCCGAGGCTGCGCGCGGGGAGCGTCACCGCCCCGGCGGGCCGCTCGACCGCCGTCGCGCCGCCCCCTCCGGCCTGCCCGCAGACCACCCCCGGCGGGCTGGTCCCGCTCCCGCTGGC
>JAJZWW010000419.1 GCA_021846485.1 Actinomycetes bacterium | reverse complement strand
CTTCGCGCAGGCTCAGCCCGTCGGGAAGGGGTCGTGAAGGAGCGCTGTCGCGGGCTCGGCCGCCGGCGGCGGTGACCAAGCGGGCTTGGACCGCAGGGTCGAGGACGGCTTGGCCGGCGGCCGCCGCGTGCAGCGCCCGGGCGATCTCCTCCCGGCCGGCGTCCTTGGTGAGATACCCGAGCGCACCGGCTTGCAACGCGGCCAGGATCGAGTCGTCGTCGGCGTAGGTGGTGAGCACCACGACCGCGGTGGAGGGATGAGCCTGACGGATGCGGCGAGTGGCCTCGACCCCATCGAGGCGGGGCATGCGCAGGTCCATCAGCACGACCTGGGGCCGGTGTCGTTCCACCAATGCCACCGCTTCCTCGCCGGTGGCGGCGGCACCGACCACCTCGACGTCGGCCAAGATCTCGAGGACGGTCACCAGACCCTCCCTGACCACGCGCTGGTCGTCGGCGACCACGACCCGCACTGCAGGCCGGGGCTGGCTCATGCCGGCACCCGCAGGTCGACGACCCAGCCGTCACGGGTGGGGCCGGCACTCAGCGTGCCTCCCAACAGCTCGGCCCGTTCCTTGATCCCCGAGAGGCCATATCCTCCGCCGGTGGCGGCCAGGGCGTGGCCGTCGGCGTCCCACGCTGCGCCGTCGTCGACAACCCGCAGGGAGACGGCGGCCGGCTCGTAGGTGAGCGACACGGCGACGCGGGAGCCTTGGGCGTGCTTGCGGGCGTTGGCGAGCGCCTCTTGGGCAGTGCGGTAAACGGCGAGGCTCGTGTTGGGAGTGAGCTGGCGGGGGGTGCCGTTGAGCTCGTAGGAGACCTGCCCGTGGCGCTCGTGGCTGGAGGTCAGGGCGGCCAGCATCTCGGGGAGCGCCACAGGATCGGCGCGCAGTGCGGTGATGGCCCGGCGGGTCTCCTCCAGACCCTCGACGGCCAGGCGTCTGGCGCTCACCACCAGCTGCCGGCCCCGCTCAGGATCGCCGCCCTCGCCCAACACGGCGTCGGCGGCATCGAGCTGGACGACCAGTCCGCCGAGGGTGTGTGCCAAGACGTCGTGGATCTCTCTCGCGATCCGGGCCCTCTCGTCCAAGACCTTTGCCCGGCCGTGCGCCTCTCTTGCTCGCTGCGCCTCGACCGCCACCAGCTCGGCCTGCTCGGCACGCAACACGTACTGGCGTCGCCACAGACCGGCGAGAAGGCCGCCTGCGACCGCCAGGCTGGAGCCGAGGAGCGAGAAGCCCGGGTTGGTGACCACGATCGAGCCGGCCCCCAAGGTGACCAGCCCGCACGCGGCCACTACCGCCCCCACCAGGAGGGACAGGGAGGTGCCGGCACTCAAGCTGACCAGGGCGGGAAGCGCCAGGGCGGCGCTGCGGGGGCTGGCAAGGGCGGCGAGGCAGCCTCCCAGCATCCCGATCGCCAGGGCCAGCGCCCGCAGCCGCTCGCTGGCCCGCTCGAGGACCGGGTACGCGAGCGAGGCCACCGCGGCCACGACCGCACCGGCGAGCAGGACCAGACCCTGGCCGCTCAACCCTGGAGCCGGCCGGCCGGCCGAGACGTCGGCCAGCAGCAACCCAACCGCGCAGACCCGTCCCACCCACAGCCACAGGGCCCAGCGCGACGCTGCCTTGTCGCTCTCCAAGGTCTTCCTCCGAGTTGATGAAGCTGGCTGAGCAGTCACCCGATACGGCGAGACCGGGGCGACCGACTGGTCCCATTGTCCCACCGACAAGCCGCCGAGGGTCGTCCGGACCCTCCTGCACCGGCGAAAAGATCGGTCCTCGACCTGCCGAGCCAGCTCTTGGCAGCATCTTTCGGGTCCCTCGCGAAGGGCAGACCGGTCGACAGTGCCCGGGGCCCAACGACCGCCGCCTCGGCGATCAGGCTGGCACCAAGGGACAACAGGAGGCCGTGGGTCCCGGCGCCAGGGGATGCGCTGGCGACAGAGGCGGTCCCGGCAAGGGCGAGCTTTGCGGCGACGAGGGTGACCCACGCCACGACGGTGACCGGCCGGTAGCGCTGCCAAAGCTCGCCACCATTGGGGTACAGGTCGATGGTCGCCCCCCGGGCGACTCCGAGGACCACCGAGATGGCGACGCCGGCGGCCAAGAAGCCGACGTCGGTGCGGCTGAGACGGGGGGCGGAGGACCCGGTGAGATCGGCGACCCCGATGACGGTGAGCACCACGGGCAACACCAGCAGCCGCCTGGCGTTCAACGGTTGGCCTCTCAGACGCGACCACAGCACGTAGCCGACAGCGGCCACACCCAGAAGGATCGTGACGGGGCTGGGAACGCCGCCGACGTGAAGCGCGGCCAGGGTAAGCGAGCCGGCCATCTCAGGCCGTCCGGACCTGACGGGCGGCCTGAGCGTGACAGACGGCCAGGGCCCGCCCTTCCAGCAGGACACTTCGGGCCAGGGCCATGGCGATGGCCATGAAGATCAACGCGTCCGTCAACCCCGCGACACTCAACTGATGGGCGACCAGGAACTGCCCGAGAGCCCCGGAGAACAGATGCTCCGCGCCGTAGACGAACCCCAGCCGGGCCGCGAAGACAACGACCCAGAACCCGGCATAGCCGAACCGGGCCCGGCTCACGGGCCGACCGCGAACATCGTCATAGTGGATCGTGACGAAGAGATGGGAAGCCAAGCCCAGGATCACCCCCGCACCGACACCAGCGGCGTAGAGGGCGACGTTGTGGCCCGAGGTCGGCACCGCAGCGAGGTAGAGCACCACCACTGCGGCCGTGCCGGTGAGCGGACGCAGTACCCGGAACCATCCGACCCTCCGGCGGCCCAGGTCGGCCTCCAGTATCACCCCGAGAACAACCAGATTGACCACCCAAACACTCGTGGGCATGACCCCTCCTTGACGATGTAGACGAACGCCTCCATCGTCCCTGCGAAAGGCCCCCGGAACATCGGAGCACAGGTGGATCATCGGGTGGATCGAGGGTGGAGAGGCGCCCCCGGCCCTCCACCCCACCCCCCCCAGCCCCGGACGTGGACACCCACCCGGGTAACTGGCACGCCAAGATGGCCCGCTATCCGCGACACCCTCCGGCGTCCGGCTGGGGCAACCGCGATCGTTGCCGACCGGACGCCAGGGGCAGCCCGTTGGCCGAAAACCTCGTTGAGTAGATATCCCACGGTTGCAACTGTCAAGCAGCTCGTGTGAGTTCGATCTCTGCTCGATGGCCCCAGGCGATGCTCTCGCTGTAGACGGTGTGGCTGGCGAGGCAGCCGTGGAGAATGCCGACGAGACGGTTTCCAAGGTGTCGTAGCGCGGCGTGGTGGGTGTCACCTGCTGCCCTGCGATGGTCGTAGAAGGCCCGTGCTCCGGGCGAGGTCTTGAGTGACGC
>JAJZWW010000418.1 GCA_021846485.1 Actinomycetes bacterium | reverse complement strand
TCGCGTTGACCGCCCGCTTGACTCTTGCCATCACGATCTCCTTTCGCGTGGGGGGCTCAGAGCCCGAGCAGGCGCTTGACGGCGCGCACGTCGCCGGGGGCGATGTCGGTCTCGTGGGTGAGGCGACGGGTCCTGGTGCTCGACTTCTTCTCGAGCAGGTGGTTGTGGAACGCCCGGCGCCGGCGGAGCTTCCCGGTCCCGGTCACCTTGAAGCGCTTGGCGGCTCCCCGGTCGGTCTTCATCTTCGGCATGGCTGCTCCTAGAGCTCGGTGGGCGGCGGGGCGGGGGTGGCGGCAGGGACGGCGGTGGGAGCCGCCGCGGGGACGGCCCGGGAGGAGGCGGCGGGCTCCTCGGCGCGGGCTGCTTGGTGGGCTCGTCGGTCGGGTGCCAGCACCATTATCATGTTGCGGCCGTCGAGCTTCGGCTCCGCCTCGACCTTGGCGACGCTGCCGACGGTCTCGGCGACGTGGTCGAGGATCTTCTTGCCGAGCTCGGGGTGGCTCATCTCCCTGCCGCGGAACATGATCGTGATCTTCACCTTGTGGCCCTCGCCGAGGAACCTGGCCACCTGTCGGGTCTTGGTGTCGAAGTCCCCGGTCCCGATCTTCGGCCGGTACTTCATCTCCTTGATGCTCGTGGAGGTGGTCTTGCGCCGGGACTCCTTGGCCCGCTGGGCGGTCTCGTACTTGTAGCGGTTGAAGTCCATGATCCGGCACACCGGAGGACTGGCATCGGGGGCGACCTCGACCAGGTCGAGGTCCATGTTGCGGGCGATGGCCAGCGCCTCGGGCAGGGGCTTGACCCCCAGCTGGGCACCGTCAGGGTCGATGAGGCGGACCTCACGCGCCCGGATGCGCTCGTTGATGCGGTGGTCACCCTGGTCGGCTGCAGCGGCTATTGCGACATCACTCCTCGGTCGGTCCCCCTCCGCCGGACGCGAAGAGGGCAGGCGTCGGGAAGCAAACGCCCACCCTTCGGCGGCCATTCCGACCCGGCGCACACGTGCTAGGCGTGGACGGGTGGGGGCGCGAACACCCCACTTCCTCGGTTGTCTGAACCATCATAGGGTAGCGCGGTGAGCACCCTCTGGACACCCGACGGCGAGCACCCCATCCCCCGGGCCGGCGAGAACCGGCCCGACCCCCGCTCGGAGCCCGCCCCGCCCACCGACGCCGAGACCGACGCCGAGCTGGCAGAGGCACGCGAGCAGCTCGCCCGCACCCCCGCCGAGGTGGTCGTCGCCAACCACGCGTACGGCCTGTGGCAGCTGGCTGCGCTGCACCTCACCCTCGACCCGCCCCAGCTCGACCAGGCCCGCACCGCCATCGACGGCCTCGCCGCCCTGGTGGAGGGGATGGCCGGGCGCCTCGGCGAGGCCGAGCCCCAGCTGGTCGAAGCCCTCGCGCAGCTCCGCCTGGCGTTCGTGGAGGTGTCCAAGGCGGCGCGACCGGCCAACCGATGAGCCCAGCCGCGCCGGGCGATCGCGGCGCGCGCCTACGGCTCGGGCCGGGGGCGCAGCGCCCCCGCCTCCCAACGCCCGCCGCGGCCGGCGAGCACGACGAAGCACACCGGGGTGCCGACCGCGATGTCGCGCGACCCGTCGGCGATCTGGGTGCAGTGGAAGCGCAGCACCGTGGCGTCGTCGGCGGTGACCTCGCCGAGGCCGACCTCCACGTCGAAGGCGGTCACCACTCCGGTCCCGACGCTCGGGTGGCGATGCGGGCCGGGGGCGCTCACGGCACGATCTTGGCGATCGGCAGCTCGATGATGTCGCTCGCCCCGAGGTCCTTGAGCTCGGGGATGAGGATGTTGATCTCCCGTTTGGGGACCACCGCCTCGACGGCGAAGTCGTCGCCGCCGAAGAGCTGGGAGACCGTCGGGGCCTTCATCGCGGGGAGCACCGCGATCACCCGGTCGAGGTCGGCGGCGCCCACGTTGAGCTTGACCAGCACCCGCTGGCGGGCGACCAGCGCGCCCTGCAAGAGGGTGTGCAGCTGGCCCATGGCGTGGCGCTTGGTGTCGTCGGCGTGGGCGGCAGGGTTGGCGATCAGCTCGGTCGAGGAGGTGAGCACCGTGGCGACGACCCGCAACCCGGCGGCCCGCAGCGCCCGGCCGGTCTCGGTGATCTCCACGACGGCGTCGGCGATCTCGGGGATCTTGGCCTCCGTCGCCCCGTAGGACAGCCGGACGTCGGCCTCCACGCCCTGCGCCGAGAGGAACCGGGCGGTGAGGCGGGGGTACTCGGTGGACACCCGGACCCCTGCCGGCAGGTCGGCGACCGAGCGGACCGCGGAGCCGTCGGCCACCGCCAGGACGATCCGGATCGGCGAGTCGCTCGCCTTGGAGTAGCTCAGCTCGCCGACGGTCACCACCGCCGAGTCGGTCTCCTCGATCCAGTCCCGTCCGGTGATCCCCAGGTCGAACAGGCCCTCGGCGACGTACTCGGGGATCTCCTGGGGCCGGAGGATCGCCACCTCCGCGATGCGCGGGTCGGCGACGCTAGCCCGGTAGTCCACCGAGGAGCGGCGCGCCACGGCGAGGTCGGCGGCCTCGAACAACTCGAGGGTGGCCCGCTCGAGCGACCCCTTCGGCAGGACCAGGCGGAGCACGGCTAGAGCTCAGCGCCCCCGGCAGGGCTGCGCCCCGCGTTCGCCGCCGCCGGCGGCCAGAGCCCTGCCGCGTTGCGCTCGCACCTCAGGCGCCGGCGGCGGGCAGCCGCCGCCACAGGTCGACCATCTCGATCGCGCTCGCCGCCGCCTCGTAGCCCTTGTTGCCCGCCTTGGTCCCCGCCCGCTCGATGGCCTGCTCGATGCTCTCGGTGGTGAGCACCCCGAACACGACTGGCACTCCCGAGTCGAGCGCCACGCGGGCGACCCCGGCCGCCGCCTGCCCGGCGACCAGGTCGTAGTGGCTGGTGGCGCCGCGGATGACCGCGCCGAGGGTCACGACCGCGTCGAAGCTTCCCGAGCCGGCCAGCCGGCCGGCCACCGCCGGCAGCTCGAAGGCCCCCGGAACCCAGGCGACGGCGACGTCGGCGTCGGCCACCCCGTGGCGGCGCAGGCCGTCGAGGCACCCCTCGACCAGCCGGGTGACGATCAGCTCGTTGAAGCGGCTGGCGACGACGCCGACCCGCATGCCGGTGCCGTCGAGGCGGCCCTCGTAGACCACCGGCTCACCCATGCTCGGTGCCCGTGGCGCCGAGGAAGTGGCCCATGCGCGCCTGCTTGGTCCGCAGGTAGCTGGCGTTCTCCGAGGTCGGCTCGGTGACGATCGGGACCCGCTCGACGATCTGCAGCCCGTAGCCCTCCAGACCCCCGCGCTTGGAGGGGTTGTTGGTCATGAGCCGCATGGTGGTGATGCCGAGGTCGAC
>JAJZWW010000417.1 GCA_021846485.1 Actinomycetes bacterium | reverse complement strand
AGGTTGCCGGCCGAGATGCGGCACCGAGTCATCACGCCCACCATGTCGGCCCGGGCCAGCACGCTGATGGGATGCTGGCGGGCGTGCTCGCTGATCCCGTTCCAGGCCCGGGCGTCGCCGGCGATCTCCGCGGCCCGTTCGGGGCTCACGGTGACGCCGATGCCCATGTCGTCGTCGAAGACCATCGTGTACCCGGTCTCCATGTGGAACGGCACCACTTCGCTGTGGCAGGTGCGGCAGCGCACCGCCGACTCGCCGGTGCCCTCCAGGTAGGTGTCGGGATACAGGAAGTGGCGACCTGCGTCGCGGCATGTCGGGCAGATGCCAGCGACGAACGGGTCGCTGATGTAGCGACCGTCCCAGCCGCTGCCCGTCCCCGAGGTGGTCGCCCGCGACACCTGCTCGAGCTGTTCGATGTGCAAGGCCACCGCATCGCCGACCCGGGCGCCCTCCACCCGCACGGGCAGGGAGACCTCGTGGCCGCTGCGCAGCGAGGGCGTGATCATCGGTCCCCAACATCCCGGCACCGTCAAGAACTCGATCCGGCCGCCGTCGGCGACCGGTCCGAGCATCTCGACGCTCGGACCGACGATGTCGGTGTAGCGGTCGACCACCACCCGCTGCGAAGCGCCCGCCACCGGAGCCCCAACCGTCATGTCGACCTCCCCGATGCCGGCCGGGCCAGGCGTCAACCCGTCGACGGCCTCACCGCCCGATCCTACGCGCTGATGCCGGCCGGGCGTCGCTTCGGGGCCGGCTGCACCGCCCGCGCCTCGGCGGTGAGGCCCAGCGCGGCGCGCAGCCAGGCCACCTCCGATCCCGGCGCGCCGTCGGCCTGCTGACGTGCGCTTCGATGCTCGATGCCGCGCAGCAGCAGCTCCAGCTCGTCTCGGCATCTCCCGCTGGCTGCCGCCTGCCGGGGGCTCAACCCGCCGAGGCGGGGAACGGGATCGTCGATCCAGCGCCGCCACAGGAGCCGGCGGACATCCTCGTCGGCCACCGGCAGCTCCTTCTCGCTCGACCCGCCAGCCGACCCAGACGAACCAGACGAACCAGCCGACGCAGCCGAAGCGGTGCTCGACCGATGCTCGTCGAAGGAGCGAAGCCGGCGGGTCGCCGGGCCGACGAGATCCCCGAGCAGACGCTCCACCAGCGCGACCGCCGCGTCGAGACGCCGCTCGGACATCCCCTCGAAGTCCAGGCGCGCCCCCCGCAAGGTGAAGGTCCCCAGCGAGGTGACGTCGGACAGCTCGAGATCGCCGTCCTCGCCGACCAGGATCGGCCTGCTCTCGAGGCAGAGCGCGCCGCGAGGCAGCTCGCGTCGGTCGGCCATCAGGTCGTCACGCGGCGTGTTCCATCCGAAGACCAACCCGTCGCCGCTCTCGGCCTCACCGGCGGCGACGAGGTCCGCCGCGCCAGTCAGCTCGTCGAGCACCGAGCCCGGGTCGCGCACCTCCCACGACGCTTCGGCCACCAGCACCGGGTCGCCTTCGAGCGTGTAGGGCATCGGCGTGACCTGGCGGCTGGGAGGGATGAAGTAGACCAGCGCTCTCGGCCCGCTGCGCAGGGTCTGCTCCAGCTCGGCCGGGCTGGTGCCCAGGCCTCGGGTGGTGGCGATCCGCTCCACCTCCGCCAGCACCTCGGGCTCCTCGTCCGGGAGGTAGAAGACCGCTCCCCCCCACAAGGTGGGGGTCGGGCCTCCTGGCATGACCCTGCCGAGCAGCACGTGCCAGCGCACCGCATCGCGAGACACGTTGGGGCTCCACACCCGCACCCGCTCGCCGCTCAGCGCGTTCTCGAGGTCGATCCAGGCTCCCGGGGACACGTCTGTGACCCGGTGCACGCCCAGCCTGCTGTCGGCGATGCGCCGGGCCAGCGTCCGGTCGCGGTCGGAGATGTCGGGCCGCTCGGCATAGCGCGGCGCCGGCGGGCCTCCGCCGTCGGCCAGGGGACGGTCGATCAGCAGCCAGCACAGCGCCACCGACAGGTCGTCATCCATCACCGGATGTTCTGCGGTGCCGATCCCGCTGGCGTGGAAATGCTCGTCGAGGGCGCTCACCAGCTCGTCGTGGAACACGGTCAGCGCCCAGTGCTGCATCCGCGCCCACAGCGCCTCGGCGCGGGCCACGTCCAGCTCGATGGCGTCTTGTCGGCGCAAGCAGCAGTGCTTGTACTTCGTGCCGCTCCCACAGGGGCACTGTGCATTTCGTCCAACCGCACCCATGGGACCACGTTACGGTCCGGGCCGCCGCCGCTGGTGGATGCCTGCCGGCGGTGGCCGATGGCGTCTGCCGGCGGTGGCCGATGGCCTCTGCCGGCGGTGGCCGATGGCGTCTGCCGGCGGTGGCCGAGGTGGTGCGGCGACGTGCTCGGGCCGCCGCCACGGTTGCCGCCATGGCCACCGACCGGTTCGCCGAGCAGGTCCCGACGGTCGGAGAGCCGCGGCGCCGCGCCGGCACGGTCGTCAGGTCCACACGGTGACCGGCGCGGCTCGCCACCGGGTGGCCGACCTGCTCGGCGCGGAGACGGAGCCCGAGGTGTTCAGCGCGTCACGGACGGCACCGGGCGGGGATCTGCGCCTCGAGGTCCGCGGCGTCGGGCCGATCGAGCTTCCCGTGAGCGAAGCCCAGGCCCGGCCGCTGTGCCAGGTGGGTCGGCCGGCCCGCTACGGGCGCGGCGAGCTCACCCTGCTCGACCGAGCGGTGCGCGACACCTGGGAGATCTGGCTGGCTTCGCTTCCCCGCCTGACCGCCGCCTGCCAGAAGACCGGGGAGGCCGGGACCGCGGCGGCTCGGATCCTGCTCCACGACGCGTGGCGGCGGGTGAGCACCTCCATCGACGCAGTCCTCGAGCAGCCCTCGCCGAGCCGTCGGACCCGGTCCCTGTCAGAGCTGACCGGTCTGGTCGCCGCCCTGGTGGAGAGCCTGTCGCAGATCGGGGCGGCGGACCTGCTCCATCAGGTGGTCGCCAGCCTCTGCCGGGACGACGAGCACCTGGTCGACCTGGCCGTCGGCATCCTGCGCGCCACCCCGGCTGCGGTCTGGAGCGCCGCCGGCCTCGACCGGGTCGCGGCTCACTGCCCGGCGGCCCTGACGTCGCGCCTGGCCCGACCGGCGCGAGCTCCGGGGAACTGGTCGATGCAGCTTCCCGCCGGCTGCCGGTGCGACCTGTGCGTCGAGCTGGGAGCGTTCCTCGCCGACCCGGCCGCGACGAGCATCGACTGGCCGCTCGCCCAGGACCGCCGAGCCCACCTCCACCACCGGATCGACACCGCCGAGCTCCCCGTCACCCACCAGACCCGGCGCCGCGGGCGCCCCTACACCTTGGTGCTGACCAAGACCGACGCCCTCTTCGAGCTCGACCGCCAGGCCCGGGCCCGCAAC
>JAJZWW010000416.1 GCA_021846485.1 Actinomycetes bacterium | reverse complement strand
GGCGATCGACGACGAGGCGCCAGCCCTCGACGAGCTCGACTTCCTGCTGCGCCGCTGCCCCCTGGTCGAGCGGGTGGAGGGGGCGGCCGGAGCGGAGGAGGCCCTCCGCCTCTTGCAGCGAGAGAGCTTCGACGTGGTGCTGGCTGATGTCCGGATGCCGGGTCTGGACGGCCTGGAGCTCGCCCGGGTGCTCCGCCACTTCGCCGAACCGCCAGCGGTCGTCTTCGTCACCGCGCACGAGACCCACGCGCTGGAGGCGTTCGAGGTCGGCGCGGCCGGCTACCTGCTCGAGCCGTTCGACGAGGACCGGCTGGCGGAGGTCCTCACCCGGGTCCGCGTCGCCCGCAGCGGCACGGAGGTCCCCGACGGCCTGGACACCCTGGCGGTGGAGCTGCCCGGTCGGGTCCGGATGGTCGAGCGCGAGGAGGTGGAGTGGGTCGAGGCGGCCGGCGACTACGTCCGCTTGCACACCGTCGCCGGCGAGAGCCTCCTCGTGCGGATGCCGATCGGGCTGCTCGAGGAGCGCTGGCGCGACCACGGCTTCGCCCGCATCCACCGAGGCCACCTGGTGGCCCTCGGAGCGATCCGGGAGCTGCGCACCGACGGGACCGCCACCTCCGTCCGGGTCGGTTCCCGGGACCTGCCGGTGAGCCGTCGTCACGTCCACGAGCTGCGGGAGCGACTGGTGCGCCACGACCCCCGCCGGAGGCGATGACCGGCGCCGACCCGCCGGCCCGGGAGGTGGTGACCTCCAGCCCCCGGCCGCTCGACGGGACTGCCGCGTGGCCGGCGAGCGACGACCTCTACTCCCGGGGGGAGGCCGGCGAGGTGCTGTTGCGCTCCCTCCTGCGGGCCCAGCTCGGGGTGACCGCGAGCGTGCTCGTGCCCGCGGTCATCGTGATCGGCATGTACCCGCTCCTCGCCGCGGCGGTCCCCTCCGTGGCGGCCGCGACGGTCGGGCCCGTTCCGCTGTCCCTGGTCGTCCTCGGGGGAGGTCTTTACCCTCCGCTCGTAGCCCTGGGGGGATGGTACGTGCGCCGTGCAGAACGGGTGGAGGCGCGCTTCGCCGAGCCGATCGCCGACCGGTGATCCATTCCCTAGCGCTCGCGGCCATCGTGGCGCTCGGCGTGGCGACCCTCTTCGTCGGCGGTCGGGGCCTGCGGATCGCCCGCACCTCGGCCGACTTCCTCGTCGCTACCCGGGCCGTGCCGCCGCTGCTCAACGCCTCGGCCATCTCGGGGGAGTACCTCTCGGCGGCGTCGTTCCTCGGGATCGCCTCGCTGGCGATGAGCGAGGGGCTCGGAGCCCTCTGGTATGCGGTCGGCTACCTCGCCGGCTACCTCGTTCTCCTCGCGGTCGTCGCCGCACCTCTCCGTCGCTTCGGCGCCTACACCATCCCCGACTTCGCCGAGGGGCGGCTCGACTCGCCCCGGCTGCGGACGGTGGGCACCGGCTTGGTGGTGGTGATCTGCGGCTTCTACGCCCTGCCGCAGCTGACCGGCGCGGGCATCACCTTGCAAGACGCCCTCGGGACCCCCTACTGGGTTGGGGTGACCGTCCTCGGCGGGATCGTCACCGCGGCCATCGCCAGCGGCGGCATGAAGAGCATCACCCTCGCACAGGCCCTGCGGTACTGGGTGAAGGTCGTCGCGCTGGCCGTCACCGCCCTCGTCCTCCTGGCGATCCTGCGCCACCCCGACCTCGGCTCGCTGCGACCCGCCGGCGTGTCCCGCTTTACCCACCCGACCGTCGTCGACGTCCCCGGCAGGGAGGTGCTGGTCCTCGCCCGGCCGGCACGGGTCGCGGTGGCCGGCGTCGTCGACGGCGTCCGGCGCCACGGCACCGTAGCCCTTTCCGCCGGGCGCCATCTGGTCGGCGCCGGCACCCGCATCCGGTTTCCCCCCGGCCCGGTCCCGCACCCGGCGGGACGCCCCGCCCTCGACGGCGGGGCGTGGTCTTCCCCGCTGGTGCGCATCGGCGGGCGCTCGATCCACCCGCTGGCGGCCACCTACGGGGTGATACTCGCCACCTTCCTTGGCGCGATCGGCCTGCCCCACATCTTCGTGCGCTTCTACACCAACCGGGACGGCGCCTCGGCCAGGCGGACCACCGCCCTGGTGCGGTCCTGCTGTCGCTGTTCTACCTGCTGCCGGGGATCTTCGCCTTCCTCGGCCGGCTGGAGGCCCCCGGCTTGTACGTCTCGGGCAGGACCGACGCAGTGGTGCTGGTCCTCCCCCGGCTTGCGGCCGCCGGCCCTGGCGGAGACCTGCTCGCAGCGCTGACCGCGGCGGGAGCCTTTGCCGCCTTCCTGTGGACCACCTCCGGCTTGCTGATCGCCATGGCCGGGGCGGTGTCCCACGACGTGCTCAAGCGAGGACCGGGGATGTTTCGCGCCTGCGCCTTGGTGATCGGGGCGGTCGCCACCGCCGGAGGGCTCGCCGTCGACGGGGACGCGATCAGCGTGCTCGTAGGGTGGGCGTTCGCCATCGCGGCGTCGTCGTTCGGGCCGCTGCTGGTGCTCGGGATCTGGTGGCGGGGCCTCACCCGCCACGGGGCGCTCGCCGGTCTCCTCCTCGGCGGCGGGGCGGCTTCGGCGGCGGTCGTAGCCACCATGGCCGGCGTGGGTCACGCTGGCTGGCCGGCGGTGCTGCTCGGCACACCGGCGCTCTGGAGCGTGCTCCTCGCGTTTGCCACGATGATCGTCGTGTCGCTCCTCACGCCAGGGGCGGTACCGGCCGACGTGACCGCCCGGCTCCTGTCGCTCCACCTCCCTGAGGCGGTCCGCCGCCCGGCGCGAGCGGGGAGCCAGCCGGGGGCCGGAGCACCGTCTGCCGCTCGCCCGATCGGCGCCGTCGCGCCCGCGGCCTTCCCCAACCCCCGCCGTTGGGCTACCATGCGCGCAAGAGGGCAAGACAAATCAAGTTGATGTGAGCTCCCTCCGGCTCGAAGTCCGAGCCACGGCCGCGACCAAGGACCCAGGGTCGACTCCGGCCAGGAAAGGAGGGATCGCAATGGCAACTGGCACCGTCAAGTGGTTCAACGGTGAGAAGGGCTACGGCTTCATCTCCCAGGACGCTGGCGGCCCTGACGTGTTCGTGCACTTCAGCGCCATCACCGGCTCCGGCTTCCGCAACCTCGACGAGGGGCAGAAGGTGGAGTACGAGACCAGCCAGGGCCCCAAGGGCCTGCAGGCAGCCGACGTCCGGGTGATCTGACCCGCACCGAGCAGGGCCCCGGCGTTCGGCCGGGGCCCTCTTTCGGCGCGTCCCGGCGTTCGGCCGGGGCCCTCTTTCGGCGCGTCCCGGCGTTCGGCCGGGGCCCTCTTTCGGCGCGTCCCGGCGTTCGGCCGGGGCCCTCTTTCGGCGCGTCCCGGCGTTCGGCCGGGGCCCTCTT
>JAJZWW010000415.1 GCA_021846485.1 Actinomycetes bacterium | reverse complement strand
AGCTCCGCCTACAGCGATCTTCCCGGAATCGTCGTCCGCTCCCACCGAGCCTGAAATGGCCAGGCCGGCCCGGGGCGTCGATGCCGGTGGCGTCGGCAAGCTGTACGCGATCTACGTCGACCCCTCTTGGTGGGGTCGGGGCCTCGGGCGGGCGCTGATCGGCGAGGCCCGCCGGCTTCTGGCCGAGCGCGGCCACGCCGAGGCGCTGCTGTGGGTGTTGGCCGGCAACTCCCGGGCCGAGGGGTTCTACCGCGCCGACGGGTGGCGACTCGACGGCTCCCGTCGCCAGGAGGAGATCGGGGCGGGCTGGGGCCCCGACAGCGGGGTCGTAATCGACGAGCTGCGCTACCGCAGGGCACTGCCGTGACCGTCGCCGCCGGGGGCGAAGGCGACCAGGCCGGATTCGCCGCCCTGTTCGGTGTGCTCGACCTCCTGGCGGGCGTGGCGGTCCGGGTGGGAGGCGGCTGGGGGGTCGACCTGCTGGTCGGCCGGGTCACCCGGGCACATCACGACATGGACCTGTTCGTGCCCTCCGCGGAGCTGGACGAGGCGCTCCGACGCCTTGGCGCCGCCGGCTTCTCCGTGGTCGACGACGAGACCCCCTGCCGGGTGGTGCTCGCATCGATCCGGGGGCGGGTCGACCTGGGCGGGATCGACTACCGCCGTGGCGGGCACGGCGTGCAGGCTGACGCGAGCGGAGACATCGAGATCTTCCCCGCGTGGGGCTGGACCGAGCGGGTGGTGGCAGGCCGGAGGGTCACCTGCCTCAGCGCCGAGGCGCAGCGACTCGAGCACCGCGGCTACCCGACCCGCCCGAGCGACGCCGCCGACCTGGCTTCAATCGCCCACATCGACGAGCCGGCTCGCTTCGACCCGACCGTACGGCGCGTCGAGGACGACGAAGCCGACCTGGTGGAGGGGATCGAAGAAGCATCCGACCGGCTGCTGGAGCCCTTCGGAGCCTGGCCGCTGCCTGCCTCCTGTCCGGAGTCCAAGGCGGCCGAGCGGGCCCGAACCGCCGCCACCCTGGTCGCGGGCCGGCCGCCGGTCGGCTTCGCCCGCGTCGAGGTCGTCGACGGCCACCCCCACCTCGGCCAGCTGTCGGTGCTGCCCGAGTACGGGCGCCTGGGGATCGGCACCTCGCTGGTGGCCGCCGCCTGTGACTGGGCTCGCCGGCGTGGGCACCGCCTCATCACCTTGACCACCTTCGCCGACATCCCCTTCAACGCCCCGTTCTACCGACGGCTCGGCTTCCGCCATCTCCGCGAAGAGGAGATCGGCCCCGAGCTGAGGCAGGTCATCTCTGACGAGGCAGACCTCGAACGCTTCGGCAGGTGCATCACCATGGCCCGCACGCTCCCAGACGGCGACCGATCAGCCGCAGCTGACGGGTGGCGAAGCCACCAGAGGGCCTGAGAGCCCCAGGACGCTCGACCGGTCCCAGTTGCCCATGGGTTGTCGAACTCCCGTCCGGCGTCGCTACGGTGTCACTGGTGCGTCCGGCGCTGACTTCTCGAACGCATCCATCAGGGCAGTGTCCGCAACGTCGACTTGGCCGACCTCGTGGCCCTCCTGATGGCGCTCGGCTTCCGAGAGATCGGCGGACGAGGAAGTCATCGCATCTTCGCCAAGGACGGCGTGAGGGAACTGGTCAACCTGCAAGAGGAGAAGGGGCAGGGCAGGCCAAGCCTCACCAGGTCCGCCAGGTCGCCACCCTCATCCGTCGGTACGATCCAGCTCTGGAGGAAGATCAGTGACCGGCTACCCCATCGACGTGCACTGGAGCGACGAGGACGGCGCCTGGGTCGCCGACGTCCCCGATCTTGCCTGCTGCAGCGCGCACGGCCCAACACCTCACGAAGCAGTCGCCTAGGTAGAGCTGGCGGCCGAGGCTTGGCTGGGAGCGGCTCGTGCTACAGGCCGCGACATCCCCGAGCCGTCTCGTCGAACCGTCCAGGCCCGACCAACCAGCGCGAGCGGTGCGTCTCGCACCAGGATCCCCAACCGGTGATGATCGGCGTCGTCAGCGGACGCGCTTCTTCCGGCCCGGAGGGGGTTGGTCATACGACACACGGACGTACGACGGAGCAGGGATCGGCTCGACGGGTTCGGTTCGTTACGTCACAGCCCCTTTGATGAGCAGCTTGGCCATAGAGATCTCGTGAACGAGGACGCCGTCGACCAGCAGGCGCTCGAGCAGCACGAACTGCCTCTCTCGGTCGAGGCGATGTTCGAGCGCAGCGAGGGCCGCCGCGTCCGGGGGCTCGACGGCCCGGATCCGCACGGCCGAGGTCCCCGTACCGCAGGCTTCGGACACGGTCCTCAGGTATCCTGCGCGCTCAGGCCGTGCCGGTAGGCGGCCTCGTACCGAGAAGGAACTTGCCTGCTGGACTTCTTCGAGGCCTTTCAAGAAGGCGACCGGGCCGGCGCCCGAGACCCCGGCGAGGGGGCCCGAGACCCCGGCGAGGGGGCCCGAGACCCCGGCAAGGGGGGCCCGGGGGCCGCCGAGGCGTCCGCTGGCCGAGCGAGCCGGTCGCCCACCGAGCCCGACCTCCCAGGTGCCCGGAGGGTCGCGCCGGCTCAGAGCCGGGCGTGGGGCAGCAGCAGCGCGGAGGGCCGCTGCGGGTCGTGGAGGATCTCGTGGTCGGCGGGCACCAGGTGGGTCGCCCGGCCGAGGCGCTCGCCGCCACCGAGGTTGCGGGCGAACAGCGGGTGGGCACCCCCCGAGACCTGTACCCGGAGCCGCTCACCGGTGCCGAGCTCGACGCCCACCGGCCACATCCGGACCCCCACCCGGACGGCCCCGTCGCCGGCGCCGGTCACCTCGCCGTCGACCGCGGCCCCGACGCTCACCACCTCACCCTCCGCGGAGAGCTCCAGGCGGAGGATCCCGTCGCTCAGGTTGAGGGAGCCGCCCGACGGGCCGACGGTGCACAACCGGACCGACACGTCGGTGCACCAGTTGGAGGAGCGCAGCCAGATCTCCGCGGTCAGCGGACCGGCGAGCACGAAGCCGCCGGGGACGGGGTCGCTGGTCCAGACGGCCACGTCTGCCCGCGACTCCCGCCGGCGCTGGTCGCGCCGCCCGGCGTTGGACGGGCTGAGCGACGCCCCCCCGATCCCGGGGGCAGGGTCGGCCGGGTCGAAACGGTAGCGGGTCGGCTCCGCGTAGTCGGGCCCGGCCCGGCGCAGCCCCCCGTCGCCGTGGAGGTGCCAGCGCACGGTGTCCGCCGGCGGGGGCCAGCCGTCCAGGTCCACCCAACCCCGGCGGCCGACCAGCCGCAGGCGCACGGCGTTGGTCTGCTCCGGTGCGGGCCGCCGCGGCGCGCCCCGGGCAACCCCCGGCCGGGGTCGGGGCCGGGGCCGCCCGCCGGAGGCATCCCGTCGGGCGAGGTGGGTGTCGAA
>JAJZWW010000414.1 GCA_021846485.1 Actinomycetes bacterium | reverse complement strand
GTCGTCGCCGAGATCCCCCGGCTGCTGCCCGCCGCTGCCGGGGCGCGCGTCGTCGACACCCTCGTCACCAAGGAGCGGGCGGCCACCTTCCGGGCGGTCCCCGGCACCGCCTCGCTGCGCCCGGGACCAGCCACGGCCGTGCCGGGCTTGGCCGTCGCCGGGGCGTGGACCGCCACGGGGTGGCCGGCCACCATGGAAGGCGCCGTGCGCAGCGGGCACGCCGCCGCGGCCGCCGTCAGTACCCATCTCGACTCCGCTCCCAGCGAGGAGGTCGCATGACCCCGACCACCGGCGTGCCCGACGTGCTCGCCCGATCCGCCGAGAAGTTCGCCCCGGCCATGAAGGCAGCGGTCGAGCGGCTCACCCCCGACATCCGCCGGATGGTCGGCTACCACCTCGGCTGGAGCGACCCGGAGGGCCGACCGGTGGGGTCGCCCTCCGGCAAGGGGATCCGCCCGACCCTGGCCCTGCTGTCGGCCGAGGCAGCCTGGGCCGACGCCGAGGTCGGGATCCCCGGGGCCACCGCCGTCGAGGCGGTCCACAACTTCTCCCTCATCCACGACGACATCATCGACGGAGACCGGGAGCGCCACCACCGGGCGACGGTGTGGGTGCTGTTCGGCGTCGGCCCGGCGATCATCGCCGGCGACGCCCTCGAGACCCTAGCCCACCAGGTGCTCCTGGAGGCGTCGCCTGCGACCGGGGCGGCGGCTTCGGCTGCTCTCGCCGAGGCGACCGCGGCGATGATCGCCGGCCAGGCCGACGACATCGCCTTCGAGCAGCGCCGCGACGTCAGCGTGGAGGAATGCATGGCGATGTCGGCGGCCAAGACCGGCTCCCTGCTCGGCTGCGCCTCCTCGCTCGGGGCGGTCCTCGCCGGCGCCCCACCCGCCACCGTCGGGGCCCTGCGCGACTACGGGCGCCACCTGGGGCTGGCCTTCCAGGCGGTCGACGACCTGCTCGGGATATGGGGCGACCCGTCCCGGACCGGCAAGCCGGCGGGCAACGACCTGCGCCAGCGCAAGAAGTCGATGCCGGTCGTCTCGGCCCTCGCCGCCGGAGGCGACGAGGCCGAGGAGCTGCGTTCCCTGCTGCTCGGTCCAGCGGACCGCAGCGCGCTGGTTCGCCCCCTCGACTCCGACCAGGTCGAGCGGGCCGCCTACCTGGTGGACGCCTGCGGGGGGCGGGAGTGGACCACGGTGCGCGCCAAGGCCCACCTCGACGCCGCTCTCGGCGCACTCGAGCGGGTCCGCATCTCCGCGGTTCCCCACCGCCAGCTGGCCGACCTGGCGGTCTACGTGGTCGAGCGCGAGTCGTGAGCGCCCTGGCGTCGGCCGAGCCCTGGTCGGAGCTGCTCGAGGCAGCCACCGCAGCGCGCGACCGGGCCCGGGACCACCTGCTCGCCGCCCAGCACCCCGAGGGGTGGTGGAAGGGGGAGCTCGAGACCAACGTCACCATGGATGCCGAGGACCTGCTGCTACGCCACTTCCTCGGCATCCTGCGCCCCGGGCTCGCCGCCCGCTCGGCCCGCTGGGTCCGCAGCCAGCAGCGCGCCGATGGCACCTGGGGCACCTTCTACGGCGCCCCCCCCGACGTGTCGGCGACCGTCGAGGCCTATGTCGCCCTGCGACTGGCCGGCGACCTGCCGGGGGAGGCGCACATGGAGGCGGCCGCCGCCTGGATCAGGTCGCGGGGTGGCCTGGCAGCGACCCGGGTGTTCACCCGCATCTGGCTGGCGATGGTCGGGGCGTGGTCCTGGGACGAGCTCCCGGCCATGCCCCCCGAGCTCGTCTTCCTCCCGCCCCGCGCCCCGATCAGCATCTACCGCTTCGGCTGCTGGGCCCGCCAGACGATCGTCGCGCTGACCGTCGTCATGTCCCACCGGCCGGTCCGACCGCTGCCGTTCGCCCTCGACGAGCTGACCGCTCCCCCCGGCGACGCTCCCGCCGACCGCGCCGCCGCCGAGGTCGAGGACCCGCAGAGCAAGCCGGTCCGCTACGACCCGCTCGCCGGGGCGGCCTTCGCCGCCCTCGACCGGCTCCTCCACTCCTGGGAGCGCCTCCCCGGGTGGTTCCTCCCGAAGACCCTGCTGCGCCGGGCGGCGCTCGGCGCCGCCGAGCGCTGGATCGTGCGCCGCCAGGAGGCCGACGGCTGCTGGGGAGGGATCCAACCCCCGATCGTCTACTCGGTCATCGCCTTGCACCTGCAGGGCTACGCCGTGGACCACCCGGTGATCGCCGCCGCGCTGGCCGGCATCGACGGCTTCGTGCTCGAGGACCACCGGGGCAGGCGGGTCGAGGCCTGCCAGTCCCCCGTGTGGGACACCGCCTTGTCGGTTACCGCCCTGGTCGACGCCGGCGTGGCCCCGGACCACCCCGCGATCCGCCGGGCCCGCGAGTGGCTGGTCGGCGAGGAGATCCGGGTGCGCGGCGACTGGGCGGTGCACCGCCCCCGCCTGGAGCCGGGGGGGTGGGCCTTCGAGTTCGCCAACGACCTCTACCCGGACATCGACGACACCGCCGAGGTGGTCCTCGCCCTGCGCCGTGCAGGCGTCACCCCCGGCGACCCCGACGACGCCGCCTGCCGGCGGGGAGCCGCCTGGACCGTGGGGATGCGCAGCCGCGGGGGAGGCTGGGGGGCCTTCGACGTCGACAACGACAGCGAGCTGGTCAAGGCGATCCCGTTCTGCGACTTCGGCGAGGTCACCGACCCTCCCTCGGCGGACGTGACCGCCCACGTGCTCGAGATGCTCGCCGGGGAGCCCGGCGTGGACCCCGGGGTGGTCGACGGGGCGGTCCGGTGGCTCTCGGAGCACCAGGAGCCCGACGGGTCCTGGTTCGGGCGCTGGGGGGTCAACCACGTCTACGGGGTGGGCGCCGTCGTGCCGGCGCTCGTCGCCGCCGGCGTGGGCGCCGACGACCCGCGGATCAGCCGGGCGGTGCGGTGGCTGGTGGATCACCGCAACCCCGACGGAGGCTGGGGAGAGGACCTCCGCTCCTACATCGACCCTGCCTGGCGGGGCCGGGGACACTCCACCGCCTCCCAGACCGCCTGGGCGCTGCTCGCGCTGCTCGCCGCCGGCGAGACCGGGAACGGACCGGCGGCGGCCGCTCTCGACGACGGCGTGGCCTGGCTGGTCGAGCACCTCGGCGACGACGGGACCTGGGACGAGCCGTGGTTCACCGGGACCGGCTTCCCGTGGGACTTCAGCATCAACTACCACCTGTACCGGCACGTGTTCCCCCTCACCGCCCTCGGGCGCTACGTGAGCGCGCTGGAGGACCGGGCGTGACCGACCTCCTTGCACTCGCCCCGATGCGCCTGGAGGCGCTCGCGATCGGCCGCGGCGCCACTGGAGCCCTGGTGGCCCGCACCGGCACCGGCCCGGTCCGGGCCGCCGCGGGGATCGAC
>JAJZWW010000413.1 GCA_021846485.1 Actinomycetes bacterium | reverse complement strand
CTGTACGAGCACCGGCGTACCTCTCTCCCCCCGCCGCCCGAGTATCGGTCGTCGCCCCGGGTCGCCGCTAGGGTCGAAGGTCCCCCCGCGCGCCTGCGCCGCCTGCCGCCGCCGGAAGTAGCGTCAGGTGGGATGGGAGCAACCAGACGGCTCCGGGCGCTGGCCGCGGCAACGCTCGCCGGCGTGCTCCTCGCCGCCTGCGGGAGCGCGTCGCGGCCGGGGGCCGCGCGGTTGCTCCGCGACGCCCGGGTGACCCTCGACCGGACGCCGGCCCTCCACTTCTCGCTGGCCAGCAGCGGCGTATCCGGCGGCGGTGTCGACCTGGTCGGCGGGAGCGGCGACCTCGCCCGGCCCGAGTCGCTGGAGGGGACCTTCCAGGTGGGCACCTCGGGGATCGAAGTAGGGGTGAAGGTGGTAGCGGTCGGGCCCCGGTTCTGGGCGGTCCTGCCGTTCCAGACCTCCTACACCCGGGTGTCACCGTCACGCTTCGGGCTCACCGACCCCGGAGCGCTGCTGTCCCCCAGCCACGGGCTGGGCCGCCTGCTGACCGACATGGCGACCACCGCCCGGTACCTCCCGAGCATCCGCTTGGACGGCGAGCTGCTCTTCGTGGTGGCCGGCACCGTAGCCGGCTCGGAGATGCCGGTGCTCCCCGACGCCAACCCCTCCCGCCCGGTCCGCCTCACCGTCGACGTCGACCCCTCCTCCCACCAGGTGCGCCGGGTGACCCTGGTCGGCCCCTTCACCTCCCCCACCCGGTCGGCTCGGTACGTCGTCACCCTCACCCGCTACGGGGAGCACGTGAAGATCTCTCCGCCGGCCTGACGTGGGAGCGAAGCGACGCAGCCCTCGGGGCGCAGCCCCGCAGGAAGCGCGGACATGCTGACCCGGGAGGAGGCGGCGGGGGGCGCGCGGCGCCGGCTGGCCTTCGCCTCGGCGGGAGTGCTCGTCGCCTCGGCGGACACCTACGTGGTCGTCGTCGCTCTGCCCGCAATAATGGACGGCCTCGGTCTCGGCATCGACCACCTCCAGCGGGCGATGCCCATCGTGAGCGGGTACCTCCTCGGCTACGTCGCCGTGCTCCCCCTCCTCGGACGCCTGTCGGACCGCGTCGGGCGCCGACCGGTCCTGGTCGGCTGCCTGGTCGCGTTCGCCAGCGGGTCGGTGGTGACCGCCACCGCCCGCTCCCTCGGGCTACTCGTGGCCGGCCGGACGATCGCCGGCCTCGGCGGCGGGGGCCTGGTCCCCGCCACCCTCGCCCTGGTCGCGGACTGCTGGCCGGCCGAGCACCGCGGCTTACCCCTCGGGGTCGTGACCGGCGTGCAGGAGCTCGGCAGCGTCCTCGGACCCCTGTACGGGGCGGCGATCGTCACCCTTGCAGGATGGCGCTGGATCTTCTGGCTCAACGTGCCCCTGGCAGCCGTCGTAGTCGTCGGGTTGGGCCGCCAGCCGAGGGCGCCGCTGGCTCCCGACCCCGGGTCGCGGGTCCGGCGGGACCTGCCCGGCGGGGCACTGCTGGCCGTCGGGGTCGCCGCCACGATCCTCGCCCTGGCCGCCCCGGCGTCCCTGGCCGACGGGGTCACGACCGGGGTGCTCTACGCCCCGACGGTCGGCTCCGGCGCTGGCTGGTCGGTACTGTCGACCCCGATGGCCCTCCTCGGAGTGGCCGCGCTGTTCACCTTCGTGTGCTGGGAGACGGCCGCAGACGGCGTCGTGCGTCCCCTGCTGGCGGTGCGGTCACTGCCCCGGGTGCTCGCCGAGGTCGACCTGCCCGGCGCCGGGTTGCTCGCCGGCGCCCTGGCGTGCGTCGTCGTCGCCTTCTCCACCACCGACGCCAGCCGCCAGGTGATCGCCGCGAGCGCCCCGGTGCTGGTGCCGCTCGCGGCCGTGGCGGTGGGTGCCCTCGCCTGGCGGCAGCGACGGGCGGTCGCCCCGCTCCTCGACCCGGCCGCCCTCCGGCCCCGCCAGGCGTGGGGCGCGTACGCCCTCCAGCTCGCGGCGGGCGCCGGGCTCATGGCCGCGCTGGTCGACGTGCCGTTCTTCGCCAGGGCCACCATCTATCCGGGGTCACAGCTCGGCGCGGCGGCGGTCCTCTTGCGCTTCCTCATCGCAGTCCCCGCCGGTGCCCTGGCCGGAGGGGCGCTGGTGCGGCGACCGGGCCGGGAGGCGGTGGTGGCCGGCGCCGGGCTGGCACTGGCGACCGCGGCCCTGTCGACGATGGCCGGTTGGACGTCCATGGCCCTGTCGTCGCGTCTCGCCGGGCTCCCCTTCGGGGCGGCCGTCGTCGAGCTCGCCGCCGCCGGGTTCGGCTTCGGGCTGGCGATCGCCCCGGTCAACGCCGCGGTCCTCTCGGCGGTCCCCGGCCGCCTCCACGGCCTGGCGACCAGCCTGGTGGTCGTAGCCCGGACGGTGGGCATGCTCGTGGGCATATCGGTGCTCACCGCGGTCGGCTTGCACCGCTTCTACGTGGCCGCCCGCCGCCTGC
Source organism: Actinomycetes bacterium (assembly GCA_021846485.1). GTDB lineage: Bacteria > Actinomycetota > Acidimicrobiia > Acidimicrobiales > Palsa-688 > JAKAQB01. The sequence continues at coordinate 954 of JAJZWW010000413.1, read as the reverse complement.
CCCCGCCGCAGCGCGTCTGCCGCTCCGGCGCGACGATCTGCCCCGCCTACCAGGGGCTCGAGACCGCAGCCCTGCTCCGGGAGCTGCACACGGTGTTCGCCGGGGCCGCGCTCTGCACCGGCCTGGCCGCGGCGCTGGCGCTGCTGCTCCTGCGCCCCGGGAAGCTCTCGCAGGGCACCCGTGAGGGTGGCCGGCGGTCCCCTGCAGTCAGGTGAGGCGCCCGGTGCCGTCCACCTCGGCGTGCGAGGACGGCCGGCCGGGACGCGCCAGCTGGCCCGCCCGGGCGAGCACCGCGTCGAGCATCGGCTCGGTCAGCCGCCCAGTGAAGGTGTTCTGCTGGCTCGGGTGGTAGCAGCCGAGCAGGGTCCGGCCGCTCTCGGGTGCCCGCACCTCGGCCCCGTGGCCGAAGGCCGGCCTCGGCCTCGAGCCCTCGAGCGCGCAGCAGACCTGCCAGGCGAAGCCGCCGAGGGCGACGATCACCGCCACTCCGGGGAGCAGGGCCATCTCCCGTGCGAGGTAGGGGACGCAACGGTCCCGCTCCTCCCGGGTCGGCTTGTTGGCCGGCGGGGCACAGCGGACCGCGGCCGCGACCCAGGCGCCGGAGAGCTCCAGGCCGTCGTCGCTCGCCACGCTGGTCGGCTGGTTGGCGAAGCCGGCCCGGTGCAACGCGGCGAACAGCCAGTCGCCGCTGCGGTCCCCGGTGAACACCCGACCGGTCCGGTTGCCCCCGTGCGCCGCCGGGGCGAGCCCGACCACGGCCACCCGGGCGGCCGGGTCGCCGAAACCGGGGACCGGCCGGCCCCAGTAGGTCTCGTGACGGAACGCCGCCCTCCGGGTGGAGGCCACCTCCTCCCTCCAGGCCACCAGGCGGGGGCATGCCCGGCAGCGGGTGATCTCCTCCTCGAGCGCGGCGAGAGCAGGAGGCAGAGCCACCGCCACACACTAGGTTGACCC
>JAJZWW010000412.1 GCA_021846485.1 Actinomycetes bacterium | reverse complement strand
GACCGAGGCCGAGATGGCCGCCGCCCTCGACGCGGCCATGCGCCGCCACGGCGCCGACGGTCCGGGGTTCGAGACGATCGTGGCCTCGGGCCCCAACTCCGCGAAGCCCCACCACCGACCGGGTGCCCGCCGGATCGGGGTGGGCGAGCCGGTGGTCGTCGACTTCGGGGCCCTGGTCGACGGGTACCGCTCGGACATGACCCGCACGGTCTGCGCCGGGGAGCTCGCCGACCCGGTGCTGGCGCGCGCCTGGGAGGTGGTCGCCGAGAGCCAGGCGACCGGGGTGGCGGCGGTGGCCGGCGGGGTGGCCGCCGCCGAGGTGGACCGGGCCAGCCGGGAGGTCGTCGCCGCGGCGGGATGGGCGGAGCGCTTCGTGCACGGCACCGGCCACGGCGTGGGCCTGGACATCCACGAGGCCCCCTCGGTGGCAGCCACCTCGACCGATACACTCCTCCCCGGCCACGTCGTCACCGTCGAGCCCGGCGTGTACCTCCCCGGCCGGGGAGGGGTGCGCATCGAGGACACGGTGGTGGTGACCGATGGTGGCTGCTCACCTCTCACCCTGACCCCCAAGGACCGCCGATGCCTGCCGTCTCCACCAACGACCTGAAGAACGGGATGAGCCTCGACCTGCCCGAGGGGCTGTTCTCGGTCGTGGAGTTCCAGCACGTCAAACCCGGCAAGGGCGGTGCGTTCGTGCGCACCAAGCTCAAGAACGTGCGCACCGGCGCGGTCCTCGAGCGGACTTACCGGGCGGACGAGAAGCTCGACCAGGCGCTGATCGACAAGCGGGAGATGCAGTACCTCTACCCCGACGGGGACGGCCCGGTGTTCATGGACACCACCGACTACGAGCAGATCACCGCCCCCCGCGCCGCGCTCGGGGCGGCGGCGGGGTACCTGAAAGAGGGCGACTCGGTCGTGCTGCAGATGTACGGCGGCGAGATCGTCGGCGTGGACCTTCCTGCGGCGGTCGAGCTCGAGGTCACCCAGACAGAGCCCGGCCTCCAGGGTGACCGGGTGTCCGGCGCGCGCAAGCCGGCGACGTTGGAGACGGGCCTGCAGGTCCAGGTGCCGCTGTTCGTCGACATCGGCGACCGGATCAAGGTCGACACCCGCTCAGGCGAGTACCTGACCCGCGCCGGGTCCTGACATGCGGGCCGGGCGGGCCGGGCGGGCGGCTCGGCGGTGAGCGGCTCGCGACGCCAGGCGCGCGAACGCGCCCTCGGGTTGCTCTACGAGGCGGAGCTCAAGGGTGAGCCGCCGAGCGGGGTGATCGCCGGCCTTCCGGTGGTCCCCGACCCCTACGCGGTGGCCATCGTCGAAGGGGTCGAGGTCAACGCCGCGGAGATCGACCGGCTGCTCGGCGAGCACGCCATCGGCTGGGCGGTGGAGCGGATGCCCGCCGTCGACCGCAGCCTCCTGCGGTTGGCCACCTTCGAGCTGCTCGGCCGACCCGACACCCCTACCGGGGTGGTGATCTCGGAGGCCGTCGACCTCGCCAAGGAGTACTCGACCGAGGAGTCGGGTCGGTTCGTCAACGGGGTGCTCGCCGCGCTGGCCGACCGGCTCCGCCCGGCGGCTCCGAGCTGAGCTGGGCCTGCGCCGGGCGCGGGCGCTCAGCCAGGCGACTCCGAGCAGGGACGGGCGCGGCGGCGCGTTCAGCGCGGGGGCGCCCGGCAGGCGGCGGACCCCGGTCCGGGCATGGGCGTGGCGCTCAGTACCTCGGGCCCGAGGGGCAGGTCCAGCTTCCGGAGACCCGGTCCCCAGCCGGCGCTGGAGACGGTGCCGGCGGTGGAGGCGGTGCCGGCGGTGCCGGCGGTGGAGGCGGTGCCGGCGCTGGAGGCGCGGCCGGCGCCCGAGGGGGTGCTGGGCCTGGCGGTGACCGCCTAGCAGACCGTTGCCGGCACGAGCCGCATGGTGTGGGCCATGGGCCTGGTAGCTGTTCCACACCCAGCCGGCGGAGATGTCCGCCGCGGGGACGCCAGGGAGGGTCCGGGAGAGGCGCTGCGCGTACTGCCAGGTGCCCCCGGAGAGTCCTTCACTCTGCACGGTGGCGACCACCGACACGGCGGCGATCACCGCGGCGACCGTTACGGCTGCGGTGACCTGTCGGCGGCGCGGTCGGCGGGTCGCCGAGGCCAGGACCGCCAGGCCCACCGGGACGAGCGGCACCATCTCGTCGCGCTCGAAGAGCGGGAACAGTACTGCGAAGAGGGCCACGAACAGGGCCGTCGCAGCGACGGCGCCGATCACCACGGTCCGGCGGGCGGCGAGCTCACGCGGCGGCGCCGCCCGTGAGTAGTTCGAGCCAAGGGCCGCCGAGGGCGCCCCGTTCGATCCCCGGGTCGCCGGGCGAGGCCCGTCCGGGCACCCGGTCGCGGGCCGCCACGGTCCAGCCCCAGGGGGGGCGGGCTCCGACGACGAGGGCGGCGATCATCGCCCAAGCGACCAGTGCGGCAGCGCTGAAGGCGGCGGATGCCCCGATCAGTACCCACCGGGTGGCGACGCCCGGCGCGCCGAGCGGCGAGAGGTCGAAGCCCTGGTTGCCGAAGGGCAGGACGAGATCGCCCAGCAGCACCCCGAGGCTCGGGGCGAACCCGCCGCCCCAGGTCCGCTCGACGAGCAACAGGTGGCCTGCCAGGGGGAGGCCCGGGACGACCAGCCAGGCGACGACCAGCCGCCGAGGGTGGGACGCCGCCAGGCGCGCCACCGCGTCGGCGCCGCCGGCGTAGATCAGCGCAGGGAGCAGCAGGAGGCCGGCGAGCGGCCAGGTCCAGCTGTTGGCGGTGAGGTTGGCCAGCTCCAAGGGGTGCAGGCCGGGTGGGGGCTGGTAGCCCTCGCTCGGGGGTCCCGTAGTGGGTGGCGAGGGCGAGGGGTTCCTGACTGCTGCTCATCCCGCGCGCTCTGGTGAGCGGATGTGTGTGCTGGTCTGTCGGCGTGAACCTGTCGGAATGGGCTGAGCGGGTCGGTGTGGACAAGCACACCGCTCACCGCTGGTACCGGGAGGGGAACCTGCCGGTCCCAGCTCAGCGGGTCGGCAGGCTGATCCTGGTGGACATCGACGGTGCCGCCTCGCCGGGCAGGTCCCGGACGGTGCTCTATGCCCGGGTGTCCTCCCATGACCAGCGGGCCGACTCGGACCGCCAGGTTGCGCGGGTCGCTGGATGGGTGACCACCCAGGGCATGACGGTCGACGAGGTGGTGACCGAGGTCGGATCAGGGATGAACGGCAAGCGCCGCAAGTTCCAGGGGTGCTCGCGGACCCCACGGCCTCGACGATCGCCGTCGAGCACCGTGAACCACCCTGGATCCACCGGTGGCTCTGAGTGGAGTTTCGCACTCCTCAGAGGCCTCAACAGGCGTAAGCCAGCGTGTCGAGCAGGACCTCGCTGATTTTTGAGTTGTCTGCGCCGCAAGACGACATGGCTGTAATTCGCTGGGTCCACAGC
>JAJZWW010000011.1 GCA_021846485.1 Actinomycetes bacterium | reverse complement strand
ACGTGTTCAACATCTTGCTGCAGGTCCTCGACGACGGGCGGCTGACCGACGGCCAGGGGCGCACGGTCAACTTCACCAACACCGTGCTCATCATGACCTCCAACCACCAAGGCGACCTCGCGGCGGTGTTCAAGCCGGAGTTCTTGAACCGCGTCGACGAGATCGTCCGCTTCCGGGCGCTCACCGAGGAGGACATGGAGGCGGTGGTCGACATCCAGCTCCGCTCGCTCGGAGAGCGCCTTGCCGCCCGCCGGCTGCTCCTCGAGGTCACCCCCGCCGCCCGGGCGTGGCTCGCCGAGCGGGGCTACGACCCCGCCTTCGGGGCCCGCCCGCTGAAGCGGCTCGTCCAGCGCCAGGTCGGGGACCGCCTCGCCCTCGCCCTGCTCGAGGGCAAGTACGCCGAGGGGGCCACCGTCGTCGTCGACGCCCCCGCCGGCGGCGAGGGAGACCTGGAGCTGAGATGAGCACTTCGCGCCAAGTCTCAGCTCGTCGCGTGCTGTTTGCACGCCAGGCGAGGCATGCTGTCGTCGTCCGGCAAGAGCCGGCCAGCCCAAGGAGATCCCTTCCATGAGCCAGACCATGGACACCGCTTTCCGGCGGATCGGCACCGAGGCCCGCCAGGGCAGTTTCGGCGCCCCCGACCCGTGGGCCCCCGCGCACACCTTCAAGGCCTCGCGCGCCTACGACAAGCTGCTCGGGCTCACCATCCTGGCCCTGGTGGCAGGCGTCGCCGGCTGGGCCGTCGTGCCCGCCGGCATCGCCTTCACCGCCTTGATCGTCGCCTTCGTCACCGTGCTGGTCAGCTGGTTCAAGATGAGCTGGGCCAGGTACTTCGCCCCGATCTACGCGGTCTGCGAGGGCCTCGGCCTCGGGGCCATCTCCGGCATCTACGCCAGCCAGTTCGCCGGCATCATCCCCCTGGCGATCGTGTTCACCGCCGGGGTGTTCCTCGGCACTCTCGGCGTTTACCGCACGGGCCTGGTCCGGGTCACTCCCCGGGTGGTCGCCATGGCGACCATCGGGGCGGTCGGGCTGCTCGCCGTCGGGATGCTGTCGCTGTTCATCTCCCTGCCGATCTTCTCCACGGCGTCCCCGATATGGGGGATCCTCGGGGTGGTCTTCTTGGCGGTGGCGATCCTCAACCTGTTCGTCGACTTCGACTACGTGCAGCGGGCCGAGGCGATGCGCATGCCGGCCGAGGCGGAGTGGGCGTCGGCGTTCGCGATGATGACCGCCCTGGTCCTCGTGTACCTCTCGATCCTGCGCATCCTGCTCATGTTCGCCGGGGGCGGGCGGCGCAGCTGAGGGCCCGCCTCTCCCCCCGGTCCCCCTCCCCTGGACGCCCCGGCCGCAGCCGGGGCGTCGGCGCGCCCGCCGGCGCTACCATCGGGCACCGTGCCTGCAACCGTGGTGGTCGGCACCCAGTGGGGTGACGAGGGCAAGGGAAAGCTGACCGACCTCCTGGCCAAGGAGATGTCGGTCGTGGTGCGCTACCAGGGCGGCCACAACGCCGGCCACACGATCGTCGTCGACGGCGAGAGCTTCGCCCTCCAGCTGATCCCGAGCGGGATCCTCTACCCGTCGATCACTCCGGTCATCGGCAACGGGGTGGTCGTCGACCCCAAGGTGCTGCTAGCCGAGACAGCCGCCCTGGAGGCCCGAGGGGTGGACTGCTCCCGGCTCAGGGTCTCGGGCAACGCCCACCTGATAATGCCCTACCACCGGGAGCTCGACGCCCTGGCGGAGCGCCGCCTCGGCAACAACAAGCTCGGCACCACCAAGCGGGGGATCGGCCCGGCCTACGCCGACAAGGCCGCCCGGGTCGGCCTGCGGGTACAAGACCTCCTCGACCGGAAGATCTTCCGCGAGAAGCTGGACCTGGCGCTGCGGGAGAAGAACGCGGTGCTGGCCAAGGTCTACAACCGCCTCCCGATCTCCGCCGAGGAGGTCGCCGCCCGCTACTTGGACGAGTACGCCCCGCGCATCGCCCCACTGATCGCCGACAGCGTGGGGATCGTCCACGACGCCCTCGACGCCGGAGCGCACGTGCTGTTGGAGGGCGCCCAGGCGACGTTCCTCGACCTCGACCACGGGACCTATCCATTCGTCACCTCGTCCAACCCGGTGGCCGGCGGGGCGTGCACCGGCGCCGGGGTCGGCCCGCGCCACGTGGACCGGGTGATCGGCATCTCCAAGGCCTACCTGACCCGGGTGGGCGCCGGGCCGTTCCCCACCGAGCTCGACGGCCCCCTCGGCGACGAGCTGGTCGAGAGGGGCCACGAGTACGGCACCAACACCGGGCGGCGCCGGCGCACCGGCTGGTTCGACGCGGTCATGGCCCGCCAGGCGGTGCGCCTCAACTCGCTGTCGGAGATCGCCCTCACCAAGCTCGACGTCCTCGACACCTTCGAGACGATCCGGGTGTGCGTCGCCTACGACCACGGAGGGGTCCGCCACGAGCACCTCCCCTACCACCAGTCGGTGCTGCACGCCGCCACCCCGGTCTACGAGGAGCTCCCCGGCTGGCGGTCCGACACCACCGCGGCGACCTCGCTCGCCGACCTGCCGCCCGCCGCGCAGCGCTACGTCGACCGCTTGGCCGAGCTCGCCGGCGTGCCCATCCACCTCGTCGGGGTCGGGCCAGGGCGCGAGCAGTACGTGCGCTTCGACCGGGCCGGCTGAGCGGGCCGGTGAGGGTCGCGGTCGCCGGGGCCGGCGCGCGCGAGCATGCCCTGGCCCTCGCCCTGGCCCGCAGCCCCTCGGTGAGCGGCGTAGCGGTCGTGCCGGGCAACCCCGGCATCGCCCTCCTCGCCGGCGGTGACCCCGCCGGCGATGGCCCCCCCGCGGCGCCGATCACCTGCGTGGACGCCGGCCCCGGCGCGCTCGACGCCGACCTGTGGGTCATCGGCCCGGAGGCTCCGCTCGTCGCCGGCCTGGCCGACCGGCTCCGAGCCGGAGGAGCCAGGGTGCTCGGGCCGGGGGCCGGCGGGGCCCGCCTGGAGGGATCCAAGGAGTGGATGAAGTCGGTCCTCACCGACGCCGGCGTCCCCACCGCCACCTGGAGGTCCTTCGGGACCGACCAGCTCGCCGAGGCCTCCGCCTTCCTCCGCTCCCTGCCGCCGCCCTGGGTGGTGAAGACCGACGGGCTGGCAGCCGGCAAGGGGGTGCTCGTCACCGAGGACATCGATGCCGCCGAGGAGGACCTGCGGGCCAAGCTGTCGGGGGCGGCGTTCGGCGACGCCGGGCGGCGGGTGGTCGTCGAGGAAGGGCTGCGCGGCGTCGAGTTGTCGCTCATGGCCCTCTGCGACGGCCGGCGGGCGGTGGCGCTCGCCCCGGCAAGGGACCACAAGCGCCTCGGCGACGCCGACACCGGGCCCAACACCGGCGGGATGGGCGCCTACTCCCCGGTGCCCGACGCCGGCCCGCAGCTGGTCGACCAGGTGATGGCCTCGACGGTCGAGGCCACCCTCGGAGCCCTCCGCGACCGGGGGGTCGACTACCGCGGAGTGCTCTACGCCGGCCTGATGCTCACCCCCGACGGGCCGAGGGTGATCGAGATCAACGTTCGCTTCGGGGACCCCGAGACCCAGGTGGTGCTCGCCCGCTGGGAGGGAGACGTCGCCTCGGCCCTGGACGCAGCGGCCAGGGGCGACCTGTCGGCGGTCGACCCTCCCCGCTTCGGGGCGCACGCCGCGGTCAACGTCGTCCTGGCCGCCCCCGGCTACCCGGGCGCGGCGCGCACCGGGGACCCAATCGACCCCGGCCGGCTGCTGCGAGCCGCCGGGCTGGCCGGGGTGAGCGTTCTCGCTGCAGGCGTGGCCGGCGGCGGCCTGGAGCCGGCGGGCGGCGGCGGCCTGGAGCCGGCGGGGGTCGGCGGCCTGCAGTCCGCCGGCGGTCGGGTCCTCGGGGTGACCGGCGTCGGTCCCACCCTCGGCGCGGCCTCGCGGCGGGCCTACGCCGGCGTCGAGCTCGTCGCCTGGCCCGGCTGCCACTACCGCAGCGACATCGCCTCCGGCCCGGCCCCCGGCCCCTGAACCTCCCCGCCCGAGCACCGAGAAGGAACTTGCCTGCGGGACTACCCCATGGGCAAACCAGCAGATCACAACCTGTGAAATGAAGGGACTCGAAGAACTCGAACAGGCAAGTTCCTCCTTGGTAGCCTGGGCCCGCGTGGAGCTCGGACGACGATGAGCGGGCTGGCCGCCTCCGGCAAGGTCCGAGACATCTACCAGGTCGACGACGACACGCTGCTCATGGTCACCTCCGACCGGGTGTCGGCGTTCGACGTGGTCATGGCCGAACCGGTGCCCGACAAGGGCAGGGTGCTCACCGCCTTCACGTCGTTCTGGCTGGAGCGCACCGGTGACCTCGCCCCCGGGCACCTCCTGGGCCTCGAGCCACCATCCGGCTGGGCCCCGCCGCCGGGCATCGACCCCGGCGACCTGCCCGGGCGGGTGATGCTCGTGCGCCGAGCCGAGATGCTCCCGGTGGAGTGCGTGGTGCGGGGCTACCTGGCCGGGTCGGCCTGGGCGGAGTACGCCGCGACCGGGACTCTCGCCGGCCACCAGCTCCCCGCCGGGCTGCGGCGCTCCGAGCGGCTCCCCGAGCCGATCTTCACCCCGGCGACCAAGGCGACCTCGGGCCACGACGTCAACATCACCTACGCGCAGATGGTCGAGGCGGTCGGCGGGAAGCTGGCCGGCGAAGCCCGGGAGCTCGCCCTCGAGCTGTACCGGAGGGGCGCCGCCCTCGCCGGCGAGCGGGGCATCATCGTGGCCGACACCAAGTTCGAGCTAGGGTTGATCGACGGCCGCCTGGCGATCTGCGACGAAGTCCTCACCCCCGACTCCTCCCGCTTCTGGCCCTCCGGCGGTTGGGATCCGGGGGGGATCCCGCCAGCGTTCGACAAGCAGCCGCTGCGGGACTGGCTCGAGTCCACCGGCTGGGACAAGACCCCGCCGCCGCCCACGCTGCCTCCAGACGTCGTCGCGGCCACCGCCGGCCGCTACGTGGAGGCCTACGAGCGGGTCACCGGCCGGAGCTTCGCCGACTGGCCGGGCGCCCACCCGCCGGCCGGGGGCGCCGACCGACCGCGAGACGCCGCCCCGGGGGCCCGGTGAGCCGGTTCGGCGCGCTGGTCGAGGTCCGACTGCGGCCGGGGATCGCCGACCCAGCCGGCACCACCATCGAGCGGTCCCTGCCCACCCTCGGCTTCGGCGACGTGAGCGGGGTCCGCACCGGCAAGGCGATCCGCCTGGAGGTCGAGGCCGCCGACGTCGAAGCCGCCCGCGGCCGGGTCGAGGAGCTGTGCCGGCGCTTCCTCACCAACCCGGTGATCGAGGACGCGGTGGTCACCGTCGAGCCGCTGCCCGGCACGGTCCCTCCCGGCGCGGCCAGCCCCGCCGGCCCCGGGGAGGCGCCCCGATGACCGTCACCGTCGGCGTCGTGGTCTTCCCGGGGACCAACTGCGAGCACGACGTGGCCGCCGCCACCGAGCGGCTGGGCGCCAGCGCCCGCCTCGTGTGGCACGCCGACGGGCGGCTCGGCGACGTCGACGCGGTCGTGCTCCCCGGAGGGTTCGCCCACGGCGACTACCTGCGGCCCGGCGCGATCGCCCGCTTCGCCCCGGTGATGGCCGCGGTCGAGACCTTCGCCGCCGGAGGCGGGCCGGTGGTCGGGATCTGCAACGGCTTCCAGGTGCTCACCGAGGCCCACCTCCTCCCCGGGGCCTTGCAGAAGAACCGCGGCCTGCGCTTCGTGTGCGAGACCGTCGAGGTCGAGGTGGCGAGCGACCGGTCGGTGCTCACCCGGGGCGTCGACCCCGGCCGGCGCCTGCGCATCCCGATCAACCACTTCGAGGGCAGCTACACCTGCGACCCGGACACCCTCGCCGAGCTCGTCGGCCAGGACCGGATCGCGCTACGGTACACCGACAATCCCAACGGGTCGGTCGCCGACATCGCCGGCGTCTGCAACGAGGCGGGCAACGTCGTGGGGCTCATGCCCCACCCTGAGCGCGCCTGCGACCCGCTGCTCGGCTCCGACGACGGCCTGGTCCTGCTCGGGGCCCTGATCGCCTCGAGCGGCGCGCCCCTGACAGGGTCGCCCGCCGCGGCGACGGCGACCGCGTGAGCGCACCGCTGGTGGAACGGTGAGCGCCGGAGCCCGCCCCGAGGGGGCGGTCGACGACCCGGGCGTGCACCGGGCACTCGGGCTCACCGACGACGAGGCCGGGGCCATCGGACGGATCCTCGGCCGGGCGCCCAACCACCTGGAGCTGGCCATGTACGCGGTCATGTGGAGCGAGCACTGCTCCTACAAGAGCTCCCGGATCCACCTGCGCCGCCTGCCGACCGAGGGGCCCGGGGTGCTGGTCGGCCCGGGGGAGAACGCCGGGGTCGTCGACGCCGGCGGCGGGGTCGCGATCGCCCTGCGCATCGAGAGCCACAACCACCCATCGGCGATCGAGCCTTACCAGGGAGCGGCCACCGGGGTGGGTGGGATCCTCCGGGACATCTTCACCATGGGCGCCCGCCCGGTAGCCCTCATGGACCCGCTGCGCTTCGGGCCGCTCGACGACGACCGCTCCCGGTGGGTCGCCGCCGGGGTGGTGGCCGGGATCTCCGGGTACGGCAACGCCGTCGGGGTGCCGACCGTCGGCGGGGAGGTCGTCTTCGACGGCTGCTACGCAGGCAACCCGCTGGTGAACGTGTTGTGCGCCGGCCTGCTGCCCGTCGAGCGCCTCGTGCTCGGCCAGGCGACCGGGGTGGGCAACCTGGCCGTGCTGCTCGGCTCGGCGACCGGGCGGGACGGCATCGGCGGGGTGAGCGTGCTCGCCTCGGCCGGCTTCGGGGGTGACGCCGCGGCCGAGGAGGCCAAGCGCCCCAACGTCCAGGTCGGCGACCCGTACGAGGAGAAGCGGCTCATCGAGGCGTGCCTGCAGTTGCTCGACGAGCACCTCCTGGTCGGCATCCAGGACCTGGGCGGCGCCGGCCTGGCCTGCGCCACCTCCGAGACTGCCAGCCGGGGTGGGGTGGGCATGGACGTCGACGTCACCGCCGTGCACCGCCGGGAGCCGGGCATGCGAGCGTGGGAGGTGATGACCAGCGAGAGCCAGGAGCGGATGCTCGCCATCGTCACCCCGGACGACCTGGAGCGGCTCCTCGCCGTGTGCGAGCGCTGGGAGGTGAGGGCGTCGGTCGTCGGCCGGGTCACCACCACCGGCCGCCTGCGGGTCCTCGAGGGTTGGGGCGGCGAGGTCCAGGCCGACGTGCCCGCCGCCAGCCTGCACGAGGACGCCCCCCTCTACGACCGGCCGCGACGTCGCCCGGCCGATCTCGACCGGAGGGCCGACGACGACCCCGCCCGCCTCCCGCCTCCCGAGGATCCGGGGAAAGACCTCGCCGCGCTGCTGCTGGATCCCTCGTGGGTGTACCGCCAGTACGACCACCAGCTGTTCTTGAACACCGTGGTCGGGCCCGGCAGCGACGCCGCCCTGCTGCGGCTGGCCGCCCCCGGCGTCCCCGGCGGCGAGGGGCGCGGGTTTGCCCTCTCGACCGATGGCAACGGGTCGTGGTGCTCGCTCGATCCCCGCGCGGGCACCGCGCTCGTCGTCGCCGAGTCGGCGCTCAACGTCGCCTGCGTCGGTGCCCGCCCGGTGGCGGTGGTCAACTGCTTGAACTTCGGCAACCCCGAGCACCCCGAGGTGATGTGGCAGCTGTCGGAGGCGGTCGACGGGATGGCCGAGGCGTGCCGGGCCCTCGGGCTCCCGGTCGTGGGCGGCAACGTGAGCCTCTACAACGAGAGCCGCGGCGCCGACATCGACCCCACGCCGGTCGTCGCCACCCTGGGGCTGGTCGACCGGTTGGAGCGCCGCCCGCCGGGTGTGGCCTTCGCCGCGGGGGACCGGGTGGTCCTCGTGCAGCCCCCCGGCACCCGGCCGAGCCTCGGCGGCAGCCTGTGGGCGGTCCGCCGGCGAGGCCACCGCGGCGGCCGGCTCTCGCCCCTCGACCTTGCCGCCCACCTCCGGCTGCTCGGGCTGGTGACCGGCCTGGTCGCCGACGGGCTGCCGAGCGGCGTCCACGACGTCTCGGCCGGGGGCCTCGGCGTCGCTCTCGCCGAAATGGCCGTCGGAGGGGGGGTTGGCGCCGCTCTTGCCGGCGTGGCCGACCACGTCGGCCTCTTCGGCGAGGGCCCCTCCCGGGTCGTCTTCTGCGTCCCTCCCGACCGGCTGGGCACCCTCACGCAACGGGCCCGGGACGCCGGCATGGAGGCGGTCGAGCTCGGCGGCGGCGGCGGTGACCGCCTGGTGCTCGACGGGCTGGTGGACGTGGCGGTGGCCGACCTCGCCGCGGCCGCCCGAGGGATCGCCGGCTGGTGGTGAGCGCAAGTTCCTTCTCAGTCTCAGCAGTTCCTTCTCAGTCTCAGCTCAGTGAGCGGCGAGCCGCTACTGCGGGCTCCCGGGGCCGAGGATGTCGGTGACCGCGAGCTCCACCGGGCCGGGCAGGCCCGGGATGAGGGACAGACCCAGGGGTCGCCGGCGAAGGCGCGGAGGTGGCGGCGGTAGCCGGCGGGTGCGGGCCGGGGCGACCACGCCTCCAGCCCACCGGCCGTACCGAGGAGAAACTTCTCAGTACCCCGACCAGGACGGTCCGCGGCTGCGCGGGCCGGGGTGTGCCGGCTCAGGCGGCGGTATCAGCCGGCTGCGAGGGGCGGAGCCGATCGGGTCGCAGGCAGCGCTCCAAGCCCCGCAGCACGCAGCGCACCGGGTCGTCGACGACCTTCGCCGCGCAGCAGGTGGTCTGGCAGAACCGGTCGGCGAGGCCGAGCAGCTGGGAGCCTCCGCCCGCCAGCCTGACCCCCCGGGTGACCACCGCCTCGGCCAGGTCAGGGGGCACGTCGGCGATCAGGTCCTCGAAGGCCCGGAGGATGGCGGCGGCGGGGCGTCCTAGGGCCTCGGCGACCAGCGCCGGCTCGACCGGCTCGGAGCGCAACCACCCCCACCGGCGGGCGTCGCGACCGGTCACCGTCATCGACGGCCCCCCGCCGACGAGGCCGCTCGACACCTTCAGCGTCTCGGCGGTGCGGGCCCCGATCACCAGCCCGTGCTCGCTGCGCACCGCGCGGGCCACGGCCTCGTCCATGGCGTTGCCGGCCACCCGGATCGACCGGTGGGCCGTCCGGTGCCCCCCTGCCACCACGGCCAGTTCGGTGGTGCCCCCGCCGATGTCGACGATCACGCTCGCTTCGGCCCCCCCCGGGCCGGCCCCGAGGGCCGCGGCCAGCGCTTCGCTCACCAGGCTCACCCGGGGATGGCGGGACGTCGAGCGAACCACCTCGGCGAGGGCGTGGCGCTCGACGTCGGTGGCCCCGTCGGGCACACCAACCACCAGCGTAGGGCGGGCGAACAAGAGCGAGCCCGCCGCCCGGCGGACGACCTCGGCGACGAGCGCGGTCGCGGCGTCGGGGTCGGACACCACCCCAGAGCCGAGCGGGTGGACGATGTCCAGGTCGTCGGCTCCACAGGCGGCCAACGCCTCGGCGTCGCTCCCGACGGCGACGACGTGGTCGGTGCCCCGGCGGCGGGCGACGACGGTGGGCTCCTCGATCAGGGTCCCGCGCGAGGGGACCGACACGAGGGTGCCGACCGTGCCGAGGTCGAGGGCGACCCCGGAGCGAGGAGACGACGGGCGGATCGTGAGCATGGCGGTCGATGTCGAGCGTACGCGGAGCCCGGGCCGCTGCGGTGCCGGCGCCGGCGGGCCCCGGTCGGCACGTTCGGTCGCGCGCAGGGCCGGTGGCGTGCGAGACTGGTGCACCGTGACCACCAGCGAGGGCAGGCCCCGCGAGGCGTGCGGGGCGTTCGGTGTGCGCGCCCCGGGCCGGCAGGTGTCCTACCTCGCCTACGACGGGCTGTTCGCCCTGCAGCACCGGGGCCAGGAATCGGCGGGGATGGCGGTCTCCGACGGGGACCAGCTCGTGGTGGTGAAGGACATGGGCCTGGTCACCAACGTGTTCAACGAGTACAAGCTCGCCGGGCTCCAGGGCCACCTGGCGATCGGCCACACCCGCTACTCCACCACCGGCGCGTCGAGCTGGCACAACGCCCAGCCGGTCTACCGCCACGCCGGCGGGAGGCCCTTCGCCGTCGCCCACAACGGCAACCTCACCAACACCGCCGAGCTGGCCGCAGGATCCGGGATGCTGCCCGGGACGGTCGGCAACGACAGCGACCTGCTCGCGGAGCTGCTGGCCCGCCACCTGGAGGGCCCCGGGGCGAGCGGCGGGCTGGTAGACGCCCTCGCCGCCGTGCTACCCGCGCTCGAGGGGGCCTTTTCCCTGGTCCTCTGCGACCGCGACCGCCTCGTCGGGGTGCGCGACCCGCACGGCTTCCGCCCCCTGTCGCTCGGCCGGCTGGACGACGACGGGTGGGTGCTGGCCTCCGAGACCCCGGCGCTCGACATCGCCGGGGCGACCTGGGTCCGGGACATCGAGCCGGGGGAGATGGTCGTCGTCGACGAGGACGGCCCGGTGTCGCTCCGCCCGTGGCCGCCCGCCGCGGTCGAGCCCCGCCTGTGCCTGTTCGAGCTGGTCTACCTGGCCCGCCCCGACAGCCGTCTCTACGGCCAGGAGCTGCAGGGCGCCCGGGTCCGCATGGGAGAGCTGCTCGCCCGCCAGGCGCCGGCAGACGCCGACCTGGTCATCGGCGTACCCGACTCGGGGATCCCGGCGGCCGAGGGCTACTCGTACGGCAGCGGCATCCCTTACGCGACGGGGCTGGTGCGCAACCGCTACATCGGGAGGACGTTCATCACCCCCGGGCAGTCGGAGCGGGCGGCGGGCGTGCGGCGCAAGCTCAACCCGCTGCCGGGGGTGATCGAGGGGAAACGCCTCGTCGTCGTCGACGACAGCATCGTCCGGGGCACCACGACCCGGGCGATGGTCCGGATGCTCCGGGAGGCGGGGGCCCGGGAAGTCCACTTGCGGATCTCCTCGCCGCCGTACCGGTGGCCCTGCTACTACGGGCTCGACACCGGCACCCGCTCGCAGCTCATCGCGGCCAACCTGTCGGTCCCCGAGGTCGGCAGCTACGTCGGCGCCGACAGCCTCGCCTACCTGACCCTCGACGCCCTGAAGGAGGCGACCGGCGTCCCCGGGGCCGGTTTCTGCGACGCCTGCCTGACCGGTGACTACCCGACGCCGGTGCCGCTCACCCACCGGCTGCCGACCGCCACCGGCGCCGAGGTCGGTCCCGGCGAGCTCGAAGGGGACGGGATGGCCGTCGGGGCGCTGTTCCGGCCGTCGTGAGCGGACCGCCCGAGCCGGCCCTCACCTACGCAGGGTCCGGGGTGTCGATCGAGGCCGCCGACGCGGCGGTGGAGGCGATGCGCGACCTGGTCGCCTCCACGGAGCGCCGCCCGGGGGTGCTCGGGGGCATCGGCGGCTTCGGCGGGCTGTTCGCGTTGCCGCCCGGCTACCGGGAGCCGGTGCTCGTAGCCTCGACCGACGGGGTGGGCACCAAGATGGCCGTGGCGACGGCCACCGGGCGACTCGAGACCATCGGCGTCGACCTGGTCGCCATGTGCGTCGACGACCTGGTGTGCTCCGGGGCCGAGCCGATGTTCTTCCTCGACTACCAGCTCCTCGGCCGGGTCGACCCCGACCAGGTGGGCGCGGTGATGACCGGCATCGCCGAGGGCTGCCGCCAGGCGGGGTGCGCGATCCTCGGGGGGGAGCTCGCCGAGCACCCTGGGCTGCTCGCCCCGGGAGAGCTGGACCTGGCCGGCTTCGCCGTGGGGGTCGTCGAGCGGGCCGACCTGGTCGACGGCCCGACCCGGTGCCGGGCAGGTGACCTGCTCGTCGGCCTCCCCTCACCAGGCCTGCGCTCCAACGGCTACGCCCTCGCCCGCCGGGCCCTGCTCGAGCGCGCCGGGCGGCGCCTCGACGGACCGGCCTGGGACGGTGCGGACCACACCCTCGCCGACGAGCTGCTCCGGCCTTCGGTGGTCTACGCCCCCGCCGTCCTGGCGGCGCTGCGGGCGGCCCCGGTGCACGCCGTCGCCCACGTCACCGGGGGCGGGCTGCCCGGCAACCTGCCCCGGGTGCTGCCCGGGGAGCTCGACGCAGTCGTCGACCTCGACGCCTGGGATCGACCCCGGATCTTCGCGGAGGTCCAGGCTGCCGGCCGGGTCTCCGACGAGGAGATGCTGGCGGTGTTCAACCTGGGCATCGGCATGGTCCTGGCCGTCGCCGAGGATGACGTCGCGGCGGTGATCGACGCTCTCGGAGTCGCCGGCCAGCACGCCTTCGTCGCCGGCCGGCTGGAGGCCGGAGAACGCCGGGTCCGGGTGACCGGCGCGATCGGCCCGGGCTCCGGGTCGGCCCGGCCCGGTCGGCCCGGAGCGACGAATAGCCCGATGGGGTGATGCGCGGCGGGGACCGGCACGGTTATGTTACCGAGAAGGAACTTGCCTGCTGGACTTCTCTACGAGCAAACCACCAGGTCACAGCTCGTGAAAGGACTTGAAGAAGTCCAGCAGGCAAGTTTCTCCTTGTTGGGCGGCTCTGGCTGACAGAAGGACCCGCGCGATGGCCGACGAGCCCGAGGTAGACACCCTGCTCACCCCTGCGGAGGTCGCCGTGTTGTTCCGGGTCAGCCCCAAGACCGTGGCCCGCTGGGCCCGCGCCGGCAAGATCACCGCCGTGCGGACCCTCGGCGGCCACCACCGCTTCCACGCCTCGGAGATCCGCCGCTGCCTGGAGCCCCAGGGCGCCGGCGAGCTGGTCTGACATGGGAGGGCAGCAACGGAGCCCGCGGCGCCGACGCCGAGGCGCCGGAGCATGGCAGGGCGGCGGGGCTGGGATCGCCGCCGCCGGTGGGTGCGAGGCGCAGCCCCACCGAGGACACTGAGCCGGGTGGGGACACTGAGCCAGGTGGGTTCGGGCCAGGACACCGGAGGTGCCGGCGGTCCCCGGTTGCCCCCGGGGTTCAGCGCCCTCGTCGGCCGCGCCGGCGTGCGCTCGGGACCGGGCGACGACGTGGCGCTGCTCTGGTCCACCACCGAGGCGTCGAGCGCGGCGGTGTTCACCCGCAGCCGCTTCGCCGGGCCGAGCGTCACCCTCAGCCGCGCGCGAGCCGCCGGCGGGCGGGCCCGGGCGGTGGTCGTGGTGGCCGGCAACGCCAACGTGGCCACCGGTGCGCAGGGTGAGCGGGACGCGGTCGAGCTCGGCGAGCTGGCGGCGGGCGTAACCGGGCTCCACCACTCCGAGGTGCTGGTGGCGAGCACTGGGGTGATCGGCCGGCCCTATCCGATGGAGGTGCTCCGCGGGTGGTTCGCGACGGCCGCGGGCAGCTCGGCCGGAGC
Source organism: Actinomycetes bacterium (assembly GCA_021846485.1). Lineage (GTDB taxonomy): Bacteria > Actinomycetota > Acidimicrobiia > Acidimicrobiales > Palsa-688 > JAKAQB01. The sequence continues at coordinate 6,824 of JAJZWW010000011.1, read as the reverse complement.
CGGTCCCGACGCCCGCAGGACGCAGGCTGCGGGCGACCTGGCCGCCGCGATCATGACCACCGACACGGTGCGCAAGTGCGCGTCGCGCCGGGTCGGTCCCGCGACGGTGGTGGGAGTGGCCAAGGGCGTCGGGATGATCGAGCCCGACATGGCGACGATGCTCGCGTTCGTGTGCACCGACGCTTTGGTCGAGCCCGCGGTGCTCGACCGGCTCTGGCGCCGGGCGGTGGACGGCACGTTCAACTGCCTGAGCGTCGACGGGGACACCTCGACCTCGGACACCGCCGTGGTGCTCGCCGGCGGGCAGGCCGGGGCGGTGCCCGAAGGGGACCTGGCCGCCGCCCTGCGGGAGGTGTGCCTGGACCTGACGCTCCAGCTCGCCCGGGACGGGGAGGGGGCCACCAAGCTGCTCACCGTGACCGTCCGCTCGGCACGCGACCAGAGCCAGGCCCGCCGGGTCGCCAAGGCGGTCGTCAACTCGCCGCTGGTGAAGACCGCGATCCACGGCGGCGACCCCAACTGGGGCCGGGTGGCCATGGCCGTCGGCAAGAACACCGGCGACCACGACATCCACCCCGACCGGGTGGTGATCCGCTTCGGCAACCAGGAGGCCTACCCGGCGGTGCCCGGGCCGGGCGGGCTCGCCGCCCTCGCCGAGGTGCTCTCCCGGGACCACGTCGACATCGAAGTGGAGCTGGGCGCCGGGACGGCGGAGGCCACCGTCTACGGCTGCGACCTGTCGGCGGCGTACGTGTCGATCAACGCCGACTACACCACCTGAGCTGAGCAGCTGTCGCAAAACCCGCGCGAAGGCGGCGATCGGTCAGGAAGACCTGCTTGCGAACGGCCGGTCACCGCCTCCAGCAGGGGGCAGTTTTGCGACAACTACTGAGCTGAACTGAGCTACCGGGGACGCGAGCGGTCGGCTCACGCCCCCCAGTCCGGCTCGGGGCTGGTGGCCAGGGTGCCGAACAGGGTCGTGCAGAACAAGGCGAAGGTCAGGGCGTGCACCGTGGTGCAGTCGATGCAGATCTTGCCGATGAGGAACAGCTCGGCGGAGATCAGCCAGAGGATCATCCCGATCCCGACCGCGCAGGCCCCCAGGCGGCCCCATCGCACCAGGCGGCGGGGGCTGCGCCACGCCGTCGGGGTCTGCAGGGGCAGCATGCCGGCGAAGAACACCAAGCCGAGCACCGGCACCGGGATGCCGAGGATCGCCGACCACCGGCTGGTCACGACCGCTCCGCAGTCGACGATCCCCCCGCTCAGGGGACAGGCGGGTGCCGCGCCCTGGAAGTGGACGTCGGTCAGGTAGGCGGCGAGCCCGAGGCCGGCGACGCAGAGTACCATCCCGGCCCACGCCGGCCAGCGGGGGGTGAGCACCTGCCGGGGCCGCCCGACCGGTCCGCCAGCGCGAGGCTCCGGGCCGCCGGGGTCGCCGGCAGGCTCCTCGCGCAGGCCGGGGTGGACCGAGCTGCGCACTGCCAGGTTGCGTTTGCGGCGGGCGGCGGTCCGGGGGCTGGTCACCGGGTTGCTGCCCCTAGCTCTGGAGCGGCTTGGGGAACGCCGAGCAGACGTTGCCGGGCTTGCCGTGGGTCAGCTGGCAGAGGTTGGAGACGATCGCTCCGGCGTCGGCGTAGATGTTGGCCGCGAGGGTGGAGCTGCCCTGGTGGATCTGACCGAGGATCTGGGTGTGGGTCAGGCCGGCAAGGAGGTGGGCGTTGAGCTCGGCGCCGAGGATCGCCGTCCTGCCACCCAGGTCGACGAAGGGGATGCTGCCCTGGGTGTACTTCTGGATCAGCGCGCTCTGCTGCTTGGTGAGCTTCTGGAGGGTCTGGCCCTGGGTGTTCTCGGTCTCGACCGGCACGAAGCTCAGGTAGGGGCTGGTGTAGTGCGAGCCGTAGTACGACAGCGTCGCCAGGTGCTGGATGCCCGGGTCGCTGGTGTTGGACCGGATCTCCTTCAGGCCGCTGAAGGTGCCGAACTTGGACAGGGCGATGGTGAGCGGCCAGCGCTCGGTGGCGCAGTACGGGCAGAACTCGGCGCCGATGTAGAGGACCTCGGGCTTGCCGTCCAAGGTGATCCGCGTGGAGTGGATCGGCTTGGGGAACAGCAGACCGCTGTCGTGGTAGTGGGTGGCTGCGGCGGCGAGCGACGCGGCGCTCGGCCCGTCGATGACCGAGTAACCCGAGGCCGGGAGCCGGCCGCCGCCGGCGCTCGAGGCGCTGCCCTTGCCACGGGTCAGCCTGCTGGTCGCCACCGACGAGGGGCCACCGCCGGTGGCGGCAACGATCACCAGCACGGCGACCACCACGATCACCACCCCGACCGAGGTGAGGGCGAGGAGGGTGTTGCGCCGGCGGCGTCGGGCCGCAAGAGCCTCCCGCCGGGTGGTGGCCGCGCGCGCCGATGCGGACCTGCCGGGCCGTCCCGAGCCCTTCCTCTTCCCCCCCCGGGGGGGGATCTTGCTGCTGCTGTCGGGAGCCACGGTGGTCTCGATGCTAGCGGTACCCCCCGCGGATGCTCACGCGGGCGGCGCGCGGTGCAGCGGGGGAGCCGTCGGTACACTCCGGCAATCGCCAGCGACGACGCACCCCTCGTTGCGCAGGCCCGGTCGGGGGACGCTCGGGCGCTCGAGGCTCTGCTGAGAGCGCACCAGGGGCGCCTGTTCGCCGTGTGCCGGCGCCTCACCGGGAGTGACGCCGACGCGGCGGACGCCCTCCAGGATGCGCTGATCGCCGTCGTGCGGGGCCTGCCCCGCTTCGACGGCCGGAGCAGCTTCGCCACCTGGTCGTACCGGATCGCGGTCAACGCCTCCCTCGACGAGCTGCGCGCCCGGTCCCGCCGGCCCCGCCCCGAGGAGGCGGCAGGTGAGGCGGCGGTGGCCGCGGACCGCGCCGACGGCGTCGCCGAGCGGCTGGACGTCGACGCCGCCCTGCTCCAGCTGGCCCCGGACTTCCGGGCCGCCGTGGTGCTGCGTGACGTCTGCCAGCTCGACTACGCGGAGATCGCCGAGGTGCTCGAGGTGCCCCCGGGCACGGTGCGCTCGCGCATTGCCCGGGGCCGGGCCACCCTGGTCGCCCTCCTGGCTGGCCACCCCGAGCCGGTGGGGGCTCCGTGACCGTGCTCGACCCGCACCTCGACGCCGAGGCTCTGTCGGCCGCGGTCGACGGCCCGGTGGACGACTGCACCCGGGCGCACCTGGCGACTTGCCCCGCCTGCCGCCGGCAGCTCCGGGTCTGGACCGACGCGCTCTCCTCGGTCACCGCCGAGGCCCGCGGGGACCGCCTTCGGGCCGACGACGCCGAGCGGATCCTGGCGGTGGCCCTGGGGGCCGCCGCCCTGGCAGCCCCGCCGGCCACGGGCGGTGGGAGACATTCGCCGGCAACCGGCGCAGGGCAACCCTCGCCGACGGCGAACCCGGGGAAAGAGGCGCCCGCCGCCACCCCGGACGCCGCGCCGGCGGAGCTTCCCGCGGGTCCCGAGCTCCCTGGGCGGGCCGCACCGATCCTCGGGCCGGCCAGGGCGGCTCGGCGATGGAGGGGCCCGCTGACCGCTGTCGCGGTGGGTGCAGCCGCCGCGGCGGTGGTGGCCGTCGCGGTGGTCGGACTGCGCGCCGGCTCCGGGGGCTCGGCCACCAGCAGCGCTGCTTCGGCGGGTCTGCCCTCCGCTGCCAGGGCCAGCGGTGGCTCCGGGTCGTCACATTCCGCCGCGTCGAGCAAGGGCGCTGCCCGCTCCGCCGTCCCGGGGCTCCCCGCCGACCTGGGGCTGGTCACCGGCAGGCAAGCCCTGCAGGACGACCTGCGCTCCGCCCTGGGGCCCCGTCCGGAGCCCTCCGCCGCCTCGCTTCGCCAGACCTCGTCCTCTGGTTCGTCGTCGTCCTCGCCCTCTGGCTCGCCGTCGCGGACAAGCGGGCGGTCCTCGGCGGTGGAGGCGTGCTCGACCGTCGCCGGTCACCTCGCCCGGTCGGCGACGGGCGGGCTCCGGGCGTCGGCCACCCTCGCCTACGAGGGCCGGCCGGCCGAGGTCTACGTCTTCGCCGTCGGAGACGCCTGGCGGGCGTGGGTCCTCGGGCGAGACTGCGCAACGCTCGCCGCCGCTCGGTTCTGAGGAAGGTCGGTGGCTACCGCCGGCGGGTCCCGCCCCCACCCCGGTGGCCGGCGGACGGGGCTCGTGTGGGGGCTGCTGGTCTGCGGGCTGGCCCTCCTGGCCGGCGCGTGCGGGGCCCGGGGGCCGGCGGCCAGCTCCTCTCCGGTGACCACCCGTCCCCCAACCGGCGCCACCACCTCGACCCCCTCGACCGGCGGCAATGGGCCGGGCGGGAACCCCACCGCCGGAGGATCCGGGACACCGGGTGGATCCACCACGGGTGCCACCAGCGGGTCCGCCTCCCAGGGCTCGGCCGCCCACTGCGCCTCGGCGGTCGTACGGGTGTCGCTCGTGATCCAGGCCGCGACCGGTGTCCAACCCGGCAACCGGGTACGGGGGATGGTCGTCGCCACCGACGTCGGCGCCCCCTGCTCCCTCGACGGCTTCCTCCGGTTGCAGGCTGCGTCGCCGGGGACAACGACCCTCCGCCCGGTCGCGGTCGAGGACCTCGACCTCCCCGACCCACCGGCGCCGGTGGAGTTGCAGGAAGGGGACCTGGCGTTCGCCGGGGTGGAGTGGACGACCGGGTCGGGCCCGGCATGCCACACGGTCAGCGCCTTGGAGGTGTCGTGGCCCGGCGCCAGCTCCCCCGTCACGGCCACGGTGGAGGACCCCAGCTGGTCGGGGACGCTGCCGGCGATCTGCACCGGCGGCACGCTCGTCACGCCGTTCCAGGGTTCGGCGTACCGCACGGTCTCGTTCCCCGACGCCACCGGCGCGGGCCTGGCCCGCTGCACTCCGGCGTCGCTGGAGGCAGCCGCGGTGGGCGGTGCCGGGAAGGCGGGGGCGGTGGAGCTCCTCCTCACCAACCGCTCGCCGGAGGCGTGCGTCCTCGACGGGCCGGTGGGGGCGGCGCCGGCCGCCGGCAGCCTGCGGGCCTCCGACACAGCTGGCGGTCCCGGTGGCCGCCCGGTGGCGGGCAACTCCGGAGGTGGCACCCCCGCCTTGGCGGTCGAGCCCGGCCAGACGGTCTCGCAGCGCCTGTCGTGGCCCTTCGCTGGCGGCGCCGCCTCCTCCTGCCCAGTGCCGGCGACCCACACGCTCGAGCTGCGCCTCCCCGGGGGGGTCGGCGAGGTGACCGTCCGGCTCCCCCACCAGCCGTGCACTTCCGGGCCGGTACTCCAGGGCGCAATGCAGGTCGGCACCGCCCCCGCCGGCTGAGAAGCCGCGCTCGCCACCCCCGCCGGCCACCCCCGCCGGCAGGTAGTCGAGCCCGATGGCGCCCAGTGCGCGGCGGGCGCCCGAGCAGGCGGACACCGCCCCCTCTCTCTGGGCCCGGCCCCCTCTCTCTGGGCCCGGCCCCCTCTCTCTGGGCCCGGCAGCCGGCAGGGCGCCACCGGCGCGGCCGGTAGCCTCGGGGGATGCACGACTCTCGCGGCCCGAGACGCGCCCTGCTCACCGAGGCGATCCACCCCGACGCCGCCGCCCTGCTCACCGAAGCCGGCTGGGAGGTCGAGACGGTCGAGCGCAGCCTGCCCGACCACGAGCTCGCCGGGCGGCTCGACGGGGTAGCCCTGCTCGGCATCCGCTCCCAGACCCAGGTGCGCGAGGAGCTGCTCGACAAGTGCCCGGAGCTGGTGGCCGTAGGCGCCTTTTGCATCGGGACCAACCAGGTCGACCTGCCAGCCGCGGCCCGGCGCGGGGTCGCCGTCTTCAACGCTCCTTTCTCCAACACCCGTAGTGTGGTCGAACTGGTCGTGGCCGAGATCATCAGCCTCACCCGCCGGCTCACCGAGAAGGACCGGGCGATGCACGCCGGCATGTGGGACAAGTCCGCCGACGGGGCCCACGAGGTGCGCGGTCGGCGCCTCGGGATCGTCGGCTACGGCAACATCGGCACCCAACTGTCGGTCCTCGCCGAGAGCCTCGGCATGACCGTGCTCTTCTACGACACCGCCGACCGCCTGGCCCTCGGCAACGCCCGGCGCTGCTCGAGCCTGGAGGAGCTGCTGGCGTCGGTCGACGTGGTCAGCCTCCACGTCGACGGGCGGCCCGACAACCGCAACCTCTTCGGCGAGGAGGAGTTCGCCGCGATGCGGCCGGGCTCTCTGTTCCTCAACCTCAGCCGGGGCTTCGTCGTCGACCACCAGTCGCTGCGCCGCCACATCGAGTCGGGCCGGATCGCCGGCGCGGCCGTGGACGTGTTCCCGAGCGAGCCGTCAGGACGCGGCCGGCCGTTCGTCTCGGAGCTGCAGGGCCTGCCCAACGTGATCCTGACCCCCCACATCGGCGGCAGCACCGAGGAGGCCCAGGTCGACATCGGCCACTTCGTCGCCCGCAAGCTGCTCGACTACGCGAAGCGGGGCAGCACCGCTTCGTCGGTCAACCTGCCCAACGTGGAGCTGCCCGAGCGCGCCGGGGGCCACAGCTTCGGCCACGTCCACCGGAACACGCCCGGGGTCCTGGCCAGGATCAACGCGGTGTTCGCCGACGAGGGGGTCAACATCGAGGGCCAGGCGCTCGGCACCCGGGGGGAGATCGGCTACGTCATCACCGACGTCGCCAGCGACTTCTCCCCTGACACCCTGCACCGCCTCGCCGACCTGGAGGAGACGATCCGGCTCCGGGTGCTCTGAGGTTCCGGGCGCTCTGGGGTTCCGGGCGCTCTGGGCCGGCCACCGGCACCGGCCACGCGTCGTCCCGGGCGGATCTGATCAGCGGGGGGTGGCGACGGC
>JAJZWW010000411.1 GCA_021846485.1 Actinomycetes bacterium | reverse complement strand
CTCGGCGACGACCGCGCGGCCACCGGCGCGCCGGACGGCGGGGTGGGCGATCGGGGATGACCCGCCGGCTCCTCGCCTCCTACCTCGGCCTCGCGGTGCTCATCTTGGTGGTCCTCGAGGTGCCCTTCGGCTTCATCGCCACCGGCCACGAGCTGGGGAGCGCCAAGGCAGAGGCCGCCCGGGACGCCACCGAGATCTCGGTGGGTAGCACCGAGACCGTCGAGGAGGGCAGCCGGGCCGCTCTGCAGAAGCTGGTCGACACCTACTTCGCCCGTACCGGAGCGGAGCTGGCCGTGGTGGGGCCCTCCGGGAGGCTCCTCGCCCAGATCGACCCCGACCACGACGACGATCTGTTCGTGGAGCGCTCGCTCGTGCGCGCCGCGCTGACGGGCCGTACCGGGAGCGCGATCGTCCATGACGAGGGCCACCCCAATGCCTTCGCCGCCGTCCCGGTAGGCCCCGCAGGCCACCCCGTCGGGGCGGTGCTGCTGTCGGTGCCCGTCGGCGCCTACACCGACCACGTCCAGGACATCTGGGTGGCCCTCGCCGCCTTCGCGGTCGCGGTGCTCGTCCTGACCGCCCTGGTCGGCCTCGGGCTCGCCCGCAGCCTGGCCCGACCGCTCGCCGAGCTCGAGACCGCGGTCGCCCGCCTCGGCGGCGGGGACCTCGGCGCCCGGGCCCCCGCGGACCTCAGGCCCGAGGAGATGCGCACCCTCGGCGACGCGTTCAACCAGATGGCCGAGCGGATGGAAGAGCTGGTGTCCGCCCAGTCGCGCTTCGTCGCCGATGCGTCCCACCAGCTCCGCTCGCCGCTCACCGCCCTCCGACTCCGTTTGGAGAACCTGGAGGCGGGGCTCGGCCCGGCTGCCGGCGAGGCGCTCGCCCCGGTGTCGCGCGAGCTGCAGCGCCTGACCCGGCTGGTCGACGGCCTGCTGGCCATCAGCCGGGCCGACCGCTGCAGCCCCGAGAAGCAGGCGGTGGACGTCGTCGCGGTGATCGACGAGCGCTGCGACGCCTGGGGCCCGCTCGCCTCCGAGCGCCGGATCCGCCTGTTGCGCCCCACCGCGGCGGGGGGGAGCGTGCCCACCGGGGTGCTGGTGCCCGGCGACCTCGACCAGGTCCTCGACAACCTGCTGGCCAACGCCCTCGACGCCGCCCCGGCCGGCTCGACCATCGAGGTCCGGGTCGAGCCGGGGACCAAGCGGGAGCGCCTGGTCGTCCACGTCGTGGACCAGGGGCCGGGCATGAGCGCCGCGGACCGGGAGCGGGCCTTCGACCGCTTCTGGCAGGGACCCGGGAGCCGCCGCGGCCACAGCGGCCTGGGGCTGGCGATCGTCCGCCAGCTGGTCGTCCGCAACGGGGGGGAGGTGGTCCTGGAGGAGGCGCCCGGCGGGGGGATCGACGCGGTGGTCACCCTCCGCGCGACCAGCGCCCGCCCCGCCGGCGCCGGCCGCTCCCGGGCCCCGGTGCGCTGAGCCGGCCCCGGGGACCGGGCCGAGGTCGCGTCGGTCCCTGGGCTGCGCGAAGCTCTCCCCGGTCACCGACAGAAGGGGGAGTCGTGCAAGGTCTGATGCAGGAGGCGCCGCTCACCTTGGCGGGGGTGTTCCGCCGGGCGGAGCGGCTGTGGCCCACCAAGCGGATCGTCACCGCCGGGCGCTCGGGACCCACCCGGACCGACTTCGGGAGCTGGGCGGAGCGGACCCGCCGGCTCGGAGGCGCCCTCGACCGGCTCGGCGTGAGCGACGACGGGCGGGTGGGCACCCTCGCGTGGAACACCGCCCGCCACTTGGAGCTGTACTTCGCCGCTCCCTGCAGCGGCCGGGTGCTGCACACCCTCAACCCCCGTCTGTTCACCGATCAGCTGGTCTATGTCGTCAACCACGCAGACGACGAGGTGGTCTTCGCCGACCGGAGCCTGCTCGGGGTCTTCTGGCCGCACGTGGAGCGGATGCCTCGTGTGCGCCACGTGGTGGTCATCGACGACGGGGTCGGGGAGGTCCCCGACGACCCCCGGGTGGTCGACTACGAGGACCTCCTCCGCTCGGCGCCGAGCTCAGCTCTCGACCAGGTCCGCGACGAGCGCCGGGCGGCGTCGATGTGCTACACGAGCGGCACCACCGGCAACCCCAAGGGGGTCGTCTACTCCCACCGCTCGGTGGTCCTCCACTCGATCGGGGCGATGCTCGCCGACACCCTCGCGGTGAGCGAGGCCGACGTGGTCCTGCCGGTGGTGCCCATGTTCCACGCCAATGCCTGGGGGCTCTGCCAGGCGGCGGTGATGGCCGGCTCCGACCTGGTGTTCCCCGGGGCGGACCTGTCCCCGGCTGCCCTCGCCGGCCTCCTGGTGGACGAGCGGGTCACCCTCGCCGCCGGCGTGCCGACCATCTGGATGGGGGTGCTCGAGCAGCTCCGGGGGAGGGACACCTCGGCGCTCACCCGCATCGTCTGCGGCGGCTCGGCGGTGCCCAGGTCGCTCTCCGAAGCCTACCGCCAGCAGGTCGGCCTGCCCATCCTCCAGGCGTGGGGGATGACCGAGACCAGCCCCCTAGCGTCGGTGGCCCGGGTACGCTCCGAGCTGGCCGGCCGAAGCGAGGAGGAGCTCGCCGACATCCGCGCCTCCCAGGGCCTGGCGGTCCCCGGCGTCGAGCTGCGCATCGTCGACCCCGCCACCGGCGCCGAGGCGCCCTGGGACGGCAAGTCATCCGGCGAGATCCAGGTGACCGGGCCGTGGGTGGCCGCCGCCTACTACGACGACCCCCGATCCTCGGAGAGCTTCGCCCCCGACGGCTGGCTGCGCACCGGGGACGTCGCGACGGTGAGCCCGGAGGGCTACATCCACCTCGTCGACCGCACCAAGGACGTCATCAAGTCCGGCGGGGAGTGGATCTCTTCTGTCGACCTGGAGAACGAGATCATGGGCCACCCGGCGGTCGCCGAGGCCGCGGTGGTGGCGGTGCCGAGCGACAAGTGGATGGAGCGGCCGGTGGCCTGCGTGGTGCTCCGACCGGGGGCGAGCCTCACCGGGGAGGAGCTGGTCGCGTGGCTCTCGGAGCGGGTCGCCAAGTGGTGGCTGCCCGACGAGGTGCTCTTCATCGACGAGGTGCCGAAGACCTCGGTCGGCAAGTTCTCCAAGAAGGACCTCCGGAGCCGCTTCGCCGACCTCCGTCTGCCCTAGCCGACCTCCGTCTGCCCTGGTAGCCGCGCCGCCCCGAGGGTGGGCCCGCGGCCGGTGCCGCCGGGGCTCAGCGACCGGGCGGGTGAGTACCCTTGCTCGGCGTGTGTGGAATCGTCGCCGTCCTGAGCCGTCCCTCCGGGCGCCCCGCCCCGCCGGCGGACGAGGTGCTCGCCGAGCTGGGGGCCTCGACGGCTGGGGTCGCCGCGGCGGTCGCCGGCCTCGGCGTAGCGCTACCCCCCCGGCCCGGCCCGGCGGCCGGCGCCCCCCCGCCGGTCCGGGCG
>JAJZWW010000410.1 GCA_021846485.1 Actinomycetes bacterium | reverse complement strand
GACGTCGACGGCCAGGTAGGCGCCCAGCTCGTCGAGGCGACGCTCGTTGATCGCTTGGAACAAGGCGGCCACGACAGCCTTGTTGGAAGCCAGGTCTGCGTCGCTCATGGCCGGACGGTAGCTGGCGCCTCGTCGGCGGCGTTGTGGCGCCGGCGGCAGGTTAGCAGCAGCACCGCTGCGACACCGGCCGCGCCGATCGTGGTCAAGCCCGAGGCGAGCAGGGTTCGCTGCGGCCCTAGCGCCGCCACCAGCGGGCCGCCGAGGGCGGTGCCGATGGGCGCGGCGGGCACGGTGAACGCCGCGCTGGCGGCGGCGAGGGCGCTGATCGAGCCAGCCGGTCCGGCACGCTGGATCAGGGCGTTCTTGAGCGGGAGGAACGGCCCGTAGACCAGTCCGCCGACGCCGAGCGCGACGAAGCCGCCGAGGGTCGAGTCCGTGAAGCCGAAGGGGACCAGGCAGGCTCCCCATCCCGCCACCACCGCGATCATCACCCGCCAGATACCGAGCCGCTCAACCTGCGAGGCGCCAAGCGCGCCAGCCACCGCGCCCGCGGAGAACAGGGTCCAGTACCCCCCGAGCGTCCCCGCCCCGGCGTGCAGGACCGAGGACACGTACACCGGCAGGGCCACCTCCACCGGGCCGTACACCCCGAAGAACACCACGCACAGCGCCGTGGCGGCGAGCACGGAGGGCTGACGGGTGAGCGAGCGCAGGGCGCCACGCGGGCCCTGGACCGCCCCGGCGGGCGTGACAGGTGGTGGCCGCAAGCGCCGGCTGGCTGCTGCGGCAGCGACCAGCACGGCGAAGCTCGCCGCGTCCGCTCCGAGAGCGAGCCCCGGGCCATCGAGCGTGATCAGGCCGCCGGCGAGGGCCGGCCCGGCGACGGTGGCGGCGAAGCTCGCGAGCGTGACCAAGGAGTTGCCGGCCAGTTGCTCGGCGGCAGGCAGCAGCTCGACCACCGCGGCCAGCTCCCCCGAGACGCCGAGCAGGCCGAACAGCGACGAGACGGCGAGGAGGCCCACGTAGAGGCCCGGCGTGAGGACCCCGAGGGTCGACAGCAAGGCGATGGCACCGAGGCAGACCGCCCGCAGCGCGGCCTCAGCGAGCACCAGCCGGCGAGGGTCCCAGTGCGCCAGGCGCCGGCCCAATACCAGCCAGCCTGCCACGCCTGGCAGGGTGTAAGCCGCCACCGCAGCACCCACCAAGATGGCGGCGTCGTGCCCGCCGGCCAAGACGACAGCGAGCCAGGACACGGCCACCAGCGCCATCCCGTCTCCCAGCGCGGAGACGGCGTAGCCGCCGAAGAGGGTGGCGAAGGCCCCTGAGCGCAGCGGCGCCAGCACCCTCGGCCTCGCCCGTCCCCCTTCCCGATCGGTTCCCGTCGAGCCCACGGCCACTAGCCTCGGACTTCGAGCGCACTCGAAGTCAAGAAGGCGCCTCCACAGGAGCAGCGACACGATGCCGCCAGGCGGTCGGGGAGTCCCCATCGGCACCGTCGCCGAGCGCTACGGCGTGCCGGCGAGCACCCTGCGCTACTGGGAGCAGATCGGGCTCCTGGCGCCACCGCGCCGCAGCGGCGGACAGCGCCGCTACGACCTCGGCGCCCTTCGCCGCGTCAAGTTCATCCGCATGGCGAAGCGCTCGGGCCTCTCACTAGGAGCCATCCGCGCCCTCCTTGCCGGCCACGTCGACCACACCCCCGCCTTCGCTGACTGGGCCAGTGTCGCTCGGGCCCAGCTACAGATGATCGATGCTCGCCTCGCCGACCTCGCCCGGCTACGGGCCACCATCGAGGAGTGCTTGACCTGCGGATGCCAGCACCCCCGGCGCTGCAAGCTGCTCACGATGCCCGCATCAGTGGTCGAGGTTGGATGGGCCGCCCGATAGCCGATCGGCTACCGGGGCAGGGGGACAAGGTTGCGGGGGCGCCACCTCGTACATCACGGCGGCTTCAGGTACAGTTCGTACATGTCCGAGACCGCTGCCCTCTCCGTCTCAGAGGCACGCCAACAGCTGGCGGAGATCATTGATCGTGCCCGCTCTGAGCACACGCCGATCTACCTGGCCCGACGGGGCCGGCGGGTGGCAGCCGTCATCGACGCCGACGATCTCGACGGCATCCTGGAGCTGGCTGAAGACATGGCCGACATTCGTGCTGCCGAAGCGGCCCGCGCCGAGATGCGAGCCACCGGCGAGACGCCGATCCCCTGGGAGCAGGTCAAGGCCGATGTCGGCCTGACATGACCTACAGGGTCACCTTGGCGCCCTCCGCCGCGCGCCAGCTGCGCAAGTTTGACCCTGATGTGAGGCGACGCATCCAAGCCGCCATTGAGCTACTCGCTGTCGATCCCCGGCCGCCAGCAGCGACCCGACTCGTCGGTGGCTCAGGTGAGTGGGGGGTCCGAACTGGCAACTACAGGATCGTTTACGACATCAACGACAATGAGCTCGTTGTCCTCGTCCTTCGCATGGGCCACCGCCGCGAGATCTATGACCGGTAGCCGATCGTGCACTGGGACGGTCGGGTCGTCACTTCTCCCAGCGCACTTCTCCGTCGACGGTTGTCGTGGTAGCGGATAGCCCTACGACCCGGGCGACGGCCATGGACGCCTCGTGGCGGGGATGGATGTGAGCGATGATGCTGTCCGCGCCGCAGTCGAGCAACCAGGCGATCATGGCCTGGGTGGCCTCGCGGGCGTAGCCGTTGCGTTGGTGGCCTGAGCCGATGACCCCCGCCACCTCGGCGACGAGACGGTTTGCCTCGTCGCCGATGGTCGCTTGCACCGTGCCCACGGCTCGGCCGTCGTGGGGGCGCCGGACGATCCAGTTGCACCAGCGTTGGCGTCCGTCGGCGGATCGGCCGGCGACTTGGCGCCGGTAGCGGTCTCGTAGCTGTTCTGTGGTCGCCGGGCGACCGCCGGTGAAGCGGTGCAGGTCGGGGTCGTCGAGCAGGGGGGCCATCTCCTCGCGTGGTGGACCGCCAAAGGCTCCAGGAGGAGTCGTGGCCCGGCCAACGCGACAGCGTCGGGCCAGTCCTCCAGGCGGCGTCGGGCTGAGCGCAAGAAGAGCACCTCGGCGCCGACCGGTCGGTAGCCGGCGGCGAGGAAGCAGCGCAGCGACGCGACGTTGCCTGGCGACACCTGAGCGAAGACGGCCTCGCCAGGAGCTACGCGACCGAGAGCGGCTCGGGCCAAGGCCAGCCCATGGCCGCGACCACGGGCCTCCTCGTCCACCTCGATCGACACCTCCACTCGCCCGGCGAGACCGTGACCGATCGTCAGCAGACCACCGCGGCCATCCTGGAAGCTGCGGAGGGCTCGTCGGTAGCGGCGAGCCCGGGCGAGGCGAGGATGGACCGCCTGGTCGCCGTCCCCGCCGGCCAGCAGGTCGGACCGCTCTGCGTGACCGAACCCGGCGAGGACCACGTCGAGCATTCCGACGGACGCTCCCAGTTGCTCCCCCAGTCGGGCCAGGAAGTCTGCT
>JAJZWW010000409.1 GCA_021846485.1 Actinomycetes bacterium | reverse complement strand
GCGCGCCGAACGGCGAAGCTGCTCCACGGGGGTAGCCAGCGACCGACAGAACGATCCCTCTCGCGTCCACGACAGGTGGGCTGAGCCGAGCGGGCGAGGACGCCGATCGACGGATCTAGTACTTAGCACGGCTCACGGTTCCGCCCTGATCGTGCACGCAGAACGCCAGCGGGCCGCGCCACGGCGGGCCTTGGGGGAGTCGGCAGCGCTGGGCGCCTTGCGGCCTCCACGACGAGCCTCCTGAGGGCTACGGACGCGCCCTCGGGTCGCTGCGCAGGTGCCCAGCGGATGGCACGCGGCGCGGGTCGGGCTCGGCGGCGGTCACGGTCCTCTGCGCCGACGGCCCTCGCCGGTCCGATGGTGCCAGGTGAAGTGGTCGCGCGCGCTCGGTGGCAGCATCGGCCTGCGCCGGAGGGCCGTCGATGCGTCCGGATACTGCCCGCTGGCGCCCGCTGCGGACCGTCCCCGACCGACCTGCGGGGGATCTCGCGTGTCCCATACGTGTCCCACGCCGGTCCTTCGATACTCGAACAACGCCGTGACCAGGGGTTTCGCGGCGCAATCGGCGTGGGCGCGGAGGGAGTCGAACCCTCACGCCCGGAGGCTGCAGGGTTTAAGCCCGCTGTGTCTACCGTTCCACCACGCGCCCGGGGCTCCCGAGTATTGCAGAGGGCCGACAAGCCGGGTCCCCGATACCGTGGGGCGGTGTACGCGGTCGTCGCCGCCGCCGTGGGTGCGGCGGCGCTCTACGCGGTGGCGTCGGTGCTCCAGCACCGGGCGGCCGTGGAGCAGCCAGCGGAGCGGTCCTTGCGTCTCGGCTTGCTCGCTGGTCTGATCCGCCGGCCGTCCTGGGTGCTCGGGATACTCGCCGACGGCGCCGCCTTCGCCCTGCAGTTCGCGGCTCTGGCCGCCGGGGCGATAGTTGTCGTGCAGCTCCTGTTGGTGCTCGGTCTTCTCTTCGCCCTGCCGCTCGGCGCGCTGGTGTCGGGGCGCAGGCCGAGGCTGGTGGACACGGTGGCCGCGGCCGTGGTCTGTGCCGGGCTGGCAGTGTTCCTCGCTGCCGCGGCGCCGGCACCCGGCCTGACCTCCGTACCGGCATCCACCTGGTCGGTCCTCCTGGCAGTGGGGCTGGGCGTGGCCTCGGCCCTGGTCGCGATGGGCCACCGGGCTCGTGGTCCGGCGCGACCGGCGCTGCTGGGCGGGGCTGCAGGGGTGTTCTACGGCATCTCCGCCGGGCTGACCAAGGCCACCGGTGAGCTCCTCGCCGACCAAGGTGTCCAGGCGTTCACCCACTGGCAGCCCTATGCCCTGGTGGTGGTGGGCGCAGCAGGCGTGGTCGTCGGCCAGAGCGCCTTCCAGGCGGGAGACCTTGGCCTGTCCCTGCCCACCATGTCGGCCGCCGACCCGGTGGTGAGCGTGCTCGTCGGAGCCCTGGCCTTCCGCGAGACGCTGGCGGGCTCGCCCGCCGCGCTCGCCGCCGAGGTCGGGGGGATGGTCGCGGTAGTCGCCGGGGTGTACCTGCTCGCCCGCTCTCCGACGATCAGGGCCTCACGGGCCCAGCCGGTCGTGGACCAACCCGGGAGGGCGCCGTGACCCGACAGCAGTGTAGGCGGGCGCCGGCCGTACGTTGCCTGGCGTGCCCGGGTCCTCCCGGCGGGGAGGGTGCCGAGCGGTTGCATGGCCTGGCCCACCGGGGACCCTACGATCCTGGGCGCCGATGAACGCCTCCGACGAGCACCGCCAGCGTTCCACCGAGGGGGTGCAGCCCGCCGCTGCGAGGCGGCGGGCGCTGCCTCGTTGACCGCCCTGTCGGTCGCGCTGCTCGCCCTCGGAGTCGCCGGGGCGGTCGGCCGCCCCTTCTCCCTTCCGTCCTGGGTGGCCCCGGGCGCCGCCGCGGTCGTGGCGGTCGGCGTCGGGGCTGCCGGCGCCGGGGCGAGCGGGACGGCCTTGGGTTCCCTGGCGTCTCCAGTGGCTTTTCTCCTCGCCGCGGTCCCGCTGTCGGTGCTGCTCGACGAGCTGGGCTTCTTCTCCGCTGCCGCGCACGCCCTCACCTCCCGGTACCGCTCCGTGGGCGGGCTCTGGGTCCTCGCGGCGGGAGTGACCACCGTGCTCAACCTGGACGCCGCGGTGGTCCTGCTCACACCGCTCTATATCCGTATCGCCCGGCGCAGGGGGCTCGACCCGCTCGGACTGGCTGCCCAGCCCCTGGTCCTGTCGTGGCTGGCCTCCTCCGCCCTGCCGGTCTCCAACTTGACCAACCTGATCGCCGCTTCGGTCACCGGCGCGACGACCGTCGGGTTCCTGGCGCACCTCGGACCGCCGTCGCTGGTCGCGGTGGGGGTCGGGTGGGTCAGTTACCGCCGGCTCCTCGACCACCGCCGGGCGCCGGCCGGCGCGGGGCCGGCACCTGACAGCGAGCCGACCGGCGGGCCGCCGGTGTGCGGTGGGGCGGCGCCCTGCGACGACGCGGCTGGCGATGCGACGTCGATCGTCGGTGACCCGGCAGCGGGGGCGCCTGCCGGGGTCGGGGTACCTTCGAGCGAGCTCGCCGAGCCGGGCGCCCGGCGCGCCCTGACGGTGGGCGGTAGTGTCGTCGGCGGGGTGCTCGCCGGCTTCGTCGCCGGGCGCAGTGTCGGGATCGCCGCGTGGGAGGTCGCCCTGGCCGGCGACGTGGTGCTCCTCGCGATCCGGCGCTTCCGTCGGCCGCCGTGGCGCGCCGTTCCGGTGGGCACCGCCCTGGTCGCCGCGTCCCTCGGAGTCCTCGCCACCGCCACCGCCGCCCGCGTCCCGGTCCGGGGCTGGCTCGGGGGTGGCGGCGTGGCCGGCCTGGCCCGCACCGCCGGGGTCTCCGCGCTCGCCGCCAACGCGATCAACAATCTCCCGGCGCTGCTGGTGTTGGTCCATGGCATCGGCGGGCACCGGCCGGAGCTCTGGGCGGCGCTCCTCGGGGTCGACATGGGACCGGTGCTGGTGGTCACCGGGACCCTCGCGAGCCTGCTCTGGGTGGACACCGTCCGGCGCATGGAGGTCCGGGTGAGCGCCGTCGACGTGACCCGGATCGGCCTCGGCGTCGGCCTGCCCGGGGCCCTCGCCGGCCTCGCCGTCCTCCTCGCCCTGGCCGCCGCCGGGCTCGGGGGCTGAGCAGCCCTCCTCGACCAGGGTCCGGCGGCCGCCCCGGGCGCGGCCGCCGGAAGGCCGGCCGCCAGCCCTCCGCCGGGCCGGTCGTCGGGGGCGGGCTTTCCCGCCAGGGGCGGCTACCAGGGTCAGCTGATCGGCTCAAGCACGACCACCGGGATCACCCGGCCGCCGGCCTTCTGCTCGTACCCGGCAAAGCCCGGGCTCAGCTCCTTCTGCTTGGACCAGGTGCGCTCGCGCTCCTCGCCTTGGGCCTCGCGGGCCTACACCTCGACCATTTCGGAGCCCACCCCGACGGTGGTGCGGGGCGAGGCCAGCAGGTTGCGGTACCAGTCCGGGTCGGTGGGCGCCCCT
>JAJZWW010000408.1 GCA_021846485.1 Actinomycetes bacterium | reverse complement strand
GCTCGAGTGGAAGACCACCGCCGGCCTGCGGGTCAGCCGGGTGCTGGCCCGGCACACCGCCGCCGCGCTGCCCCGCGAGCTGTCCCATGGCCTGGCCCGCCTGGCCGGCCGCTACGACACCGCCGTGGCCCAGGTCCGCCGGCTGCCCACCGGCGCAACGTTGCAGGTCGGCGCCACCCGCCAACCCGACGGTGATGGCCCAGCCGGTGGGCGACGCGGGAACCTCGACCATGATCATGCGGCAATCGACGCCGGCCGAAGAGAACAGGGGTGTGAGTAGCAGTGGCGCAGGATCGAACGGTACGGAGCCCTGGGGTTGCGTCGGACGGTCGCTCGCTCCGGGAATGAGGTCGGTTGCCCGGCCGAGGCCTGTGGCTGGTCGAGCGCCTGGCCGACGCGTGGGGCGTGACCGGGAGCGGGCGGGGCAAGACCGTCCGGTCCCGACTCGACGTGCCTAGGGTTCGAGCACGAAGCGGTCGCTGACCTCGGTCGCGTCGAGCACCCTTGCGGAGCATCGGGTCAGATACGCGAAGGTCCTCCAGAAGCTGAGGAGTGAATGGTCCTGCGGCTCGACAGACCCGGGCGGGTGGCCTCCCACACCACCGTGGCCAAAGTGAACGACGGATCCACCAGGTGCTCCCCGAAGCCCTCCACATTTCTTCGGCGCAGCATCAGCGAGTGGTACAGCCCGGCAGCGTGGGTGTCGCCGGCGAGCTGTGCCCCGATGATGCGCCCATCGCGCAGGTACACCGAGCGCAGGCCGCTTCCGTCAAGGCTGCGGAGAACCTGGTCGGGGTCCTGGGTGGTACCCATGGCGATCACCGGTACGCCGAGGTGCTTCAAGCTGTTCATCGCCTCTGCGCCCTCGTAGAGGGTCTCACCCCCGAGCGCGTTCGTCCCGGCGATGCGACCCTGAGCCACGGCGTTGGGGAAGATGGCGTGCACGTAGCGCTCACCCGTGAGCCAGTCGGCCACCTCGGCCACGTCTCCGGCGGCGTAGACGCCGGAGACGGAGGTTCGCAGACCGTCGTCCACGTGGATGCCCCAACCGGCAGTGATCGTCGACCCGGCGAGGAGCTCGGTGTGGGGCTTGACGCCGGTGGCCGCGATGTAGAGGTCGGCCGTGAGCAGGTCGCCCGAACGAAGCCGCACGCCCGACACCGACCCGGCTCCCTCGAAGGCAGCGGCTTCGGTGCCTTTGCGAAGCGTCACGCCTTTGGCGGCAACCGCCTGCTCCACCACCTCGGCGGTGACCTCGTCGAGGAGGCGCGGCATGGCCCATCCTTCGCGCTCGACCACGGTGGTCGCCACGCCCAGCTCCGAGAGCAGGAGCGAGAGCTCGATGCCGATCAGGCCTGCGCCGACGATCAGCGCGCTCGTCGCCTCACCGCTGCGGACATGACCGATGAGCTCGGTCGCTCGTCGCAGCGACTTGAAGTCATAGACGCCCGGCAGCTCGGCTCCGGGGATCGGCGCGTAGAGGCGGCTCCCCGAGGCGACGATCAGCCGGTCGTAACCGACGTGCTCGCCCCCGTCGAGGACGACCGCTCGCCCCTCGGTGTCCACCCCGGTGACGACGACGTCGCGCCGCTCGTCGATGCCCAGTCGAGCCACCACGTCGGGGCCCTTCCAGTAGAGGGTGGTCGTGCGCCCGGTGAGGAAGTGGTCGGCCATGGCGGGCGGTGAGTACGGCGGGTACGGCTCGGCGCAGAGCGCCACGACCGACCCATCGGGATCGAGGCTCCGCACGGTCTGGGCCGCCGTGATGCCGGCCGGCCCCGTCCCGATCACCACCACCTTCACCTCGCCACCTCCCACGGGTCACCGGCCACGCCGAGCAGGTCACCGGCGAGCCGGTCGACGGCATCGGCGAGGGGAGAGCCAAGGAGGAGCCGGTCCACCGATGGCTCATCGGCGAGCGCCCGCTCGTCGTAGGGAAGCAGGTGGACCGAGGAGAAGGAGAGACCAGCGCCGCTGTCGGGAAGGCCGAGGTAGCCGTTGACCCGCTCGGCGTCAGCGGGCTCACGCACCCGGTTGACCACCAGGCGCACCGACGAGATCCCGAGCTCTGCGGCGAGCCGAGCCGTCGCCTGGCCGACGGTGACGGCGTTGCGGGTCGGGTCCACCACGACGACCGCCTCGTCGAACCCCAGTGCCAGCGACCGGCCGAAGTGCTCGACCCCGGCGTGGGTGTCCATCACGACCACCTCACCCCGGCGCAGGCGCATCGAGCGGACGGTGGCGGCGAGAAGGGCGGTCTCGGGGCACAGGCATCCACCGCCGGCACGTGCCACCCCGCCCATGACGAGCAGCCGCACGCCGTCGGGCGCGTCCACTGCCATCCGCTCGACCACGTCGGTGACATCGGGGTTGAGACGGAGCATCTCCCCTGCTCCTTCCCCCGGCCGCGCGCCGGTCTTCTCCTCGACGTAGCCGACGTCGGCGGCGAGCGGCACCAGCGACGCGGCGCGCTCCAGGTCGAGGCCGAGCGTGGCACCGAGGTTCGACTGCTCGTCGGCGTCCACGGCGACCACGGGTGCGCCGCGACGCGACAGCTGGCGGGCGAGCAAGGCGGCGATGGTGGACTTGCCCACACCTCCCTTGCCGGCGATCACCACCCGCCTCCCGTTGCTCGCCGCGGAAATCGGCACGCGCTGGTGGTGATCGTGGCCGCCGGGGTGGAGGGGGTCGTCGCACATGGCGCTCAGTGCGGCGCGAGCGCCGGCTCCCCGAGCGTGATGGTGTCTGGCTCCACGTGGGGAAGCCCGAGCGCCTGGCGCTTGGCCTCGATGTGGCGGCGGATGAGCACGGCGGCGCGCGCCGGGTCGGGCTCGACGGCGAAGGATGCACCGACGACGTCGTCCAGGCCGCCGGCCAGCAGCTCGACCACGTGTCGGCTGCCGAAGATCGGCGGCTGGACGCCCAGGACAGTCGTGATGCCGCTCGCCACGACGTAGGCGCCGATCGAGACCGCCTTCTCCGAGTACCACTCCGGCGCCGCCCCCGCCAAAGGCAGGGCGTCGATGTCCACCCCCAGGGCGTCGGCCAGGGCCCCGGCCAGGACCAGGATGCGGCTGTTGTCCACGCACGACCCCATGTGCAGGACCGGGGGGATGCCCAATGCCTCGCACACCGAGCGGAGCCCCGGCCCGGCCATGGCGGCGGACTCGGGCAGCATCTGGCCGGCCTTGCCGTTGGCCACCGCCGCGCATCCGGTGACCACGACCAGGATGTCGTTCTCGATCAGCCGGCGGCAGAGCTCCACGTGGGCGTAGTCCTGAGGGATCTTGGGGTTGTTGCACCCGACCACGCCGACCGCCCCGCGGATGGCGCCGGACTTGATCGCCTCGATGAGCGGCTCGGGCGTTCCCCCGAGAGCCCCCAAGATCGCCTCGACCGAGAACCCGCCCATCCAACGCACCGGCTCGACCGGTATCCGCACCCGCTCCGGGTTGCGGTTGGGATAGGCCTCGATCCCCATGCGCACGATC
>JAJZWW010000407.1 GCA_021846485.1 Actinomycetes bacterium | reverse complement strand
CGGTAGCCGCGGGCTTCGGCCAAGAGCTCCTCGAAGCTGCGGGGCAGGTTCAAGAAGTTCTGGCACTCGTCCACGTACAGCGAGCTGTCGACCCGGGCGGCCTGGCCGAGGCGGGCCCGGTGGGTGGCGGCCTGCCAGACGGCGGCCACGATGAAGCTGCCGAGGAGGCGGGAGGTGTCGTCGCCGAGGAGGCCCTTGGGCAGGCGGGCCAAGAGGACGCCGCCGTCGAGGACCTGGCCGACATCGATGCTGGAGCGGCCGCGGCCGACGACCTGGCGGGCGAAGTCGCGGAGGAGGAAGGCCCGGAGCTTGTTCATGAGCGGTCCTGCGACCTGGCTCTGCGCAGCGGGGCCGAGGCCGTCGTAGAAGCGCCAGAAACCCCCCAGGCCGACGGTGTCGCCGGCGACGGCGGCGACCTTGGGGGCCCGGAACGCCTCGTCGGAGAGCAGGCGGGGCACCTCGGCGAGGGAGGCCGGGTGGTCTTTGGTGTCGGTGCGGCGCAGGGTGAGACACGCGGCGCGCAGCACGTCGTCGGTGCGCGGCCCCCAGTAGGCGGCGAAGATGTTGCGGAAAATCCCGACCAGGTTGTCGACCACCAGGTCGGCGTCGGGGCCCGCCAGCACGTTCAGGACCGGCGGGGCCTCCCGTTCGGCGGGGTCGATGAGCACGGTGCGGGTCTCCGCACCTGCGGGGAGCCGGTCGCACAGGTCGGTGACGAGGTCGCCTTTGGGGTCGATCACGACCACGCCGCGGCCGGCTTCGATGTCGGAGAGGATGAGGTTGGTGAGAAGGGTGGACTTCCCCGACCCGGTCGCCCCCATGACTTGGAGGTGGTGACGGGCGTCCGCGGGGGCGAGGGCGACGGGGCGGCGGCTGCCGGCTTCGGCGTCGCCGAGGACCTTCAGGCTGTCCGACGGCCCGGGGCCGCCACGCTGCCCGGTCCCCGCCGACGCGGCGCCGCCCGGGAAGTCGGTGGCCGTGGGCCGGGCGAGCTGCGTGCGTTGGGTGAGCTGGGCGACGGCCGGGGGCGGGGCGACGGCCTTGGCGCCGGCCCGGGCCAGGCCGGCCACGGTCTGGTCGGTGGGCAGGTGGGCGAGGGCGGCGAGCTCGGCGACCGAGAGGAGGCTGCCCCGCCCGAGACGCCTGGCGGCGAGGACGGTTGCGGGGTGGCGGAGGCGGTGGCGGTCGAGGTGGTTGCGCCCGGCGTAGACGGCGAAGGCAGAGGCAACGGCGTGCGCCCGGCCCCGCAGCCCGGCCTTGGCGGCGCGGCCGGGCTGGTCGGTGGCGACCGCGTAGCGGAGCGTGACGGCCCAGCACGGCTGGGCGGCCTTGTCCAAGATGGCGGCCACGTCGGCCGACCGGGCCGGGTCGACCTCGGCAGGGTGGGCTCGCGGCCCGCCGGCGCCGGGGGTGGCGAGGTCGAGGAGCCGCCCGGCGCGGCCCGGGGGCCGACCATTACGGCGGTGCACCGCCGCCTTGGAGAGGGCTCGGAGGCGCCGGCCGGTGACGGGCCGGGCGAGGATCTGCACGCAGGCCTGCTCGTGCTCGGAGAGCCCGGACAGGGCGCCGAGGAGTGGGCGCAGCGGGTCGACCCGGTGGTCGGTCTTCAGTGGATAGTGGTCCCCGGCGGCCAGGCGCAGCTCGCCGCCGGTCACCGACGCCCCCGCCGGCAGCGGCGGGACGGCGGGAGCCGTGGTGGTCTGGGCGCCGGGCCAGGCCGCCTCGACCGCCCGTTCGACGAGGCCGGGCGCCACGGTGGCGGGCACCCACAGGCTGATGCCGAGCCCGCCCGGTCCGGCGGTGACCTCGAAGCCGAGGTGGGGTTGGCCGCCGATGGCCCGTCGCCACGCCGGGCGCAGGAGGGCGACCAGGTTGGACCACAGCACCGACGCCCCGTCGGGGTCGACCTCGGGCGGGGCGAGCACGTTCACCTGGCGCGCCCCGGAAGCCATGGCCGCGGCGGTCCTTCGCCGGGAGACGGCCACGACCACGACGGCCAAGAGCAACGCAACGGCAGCCGGGGGGCCGAGGTGGGCGCCGAGGACGACCAGGACGCGGCCGGCCTCATGCAGCAGGCGGGCGGTGGTGGCGCCGGGATGGGTGAGGTAGCGGCCGAGCAGACCCGAAGGGGCGGGGGCCGGGACAGGGGTGGTGGTGGTCGGGGGCATCAGGCTCCTTGGCGGGACGGGCCTCGGCCAAACGGGCCGTGGCGGAACAGGGCAGGGTGTGGTGCGGCAGGGATGTGGGAGGATCGAGGACGCCCGGCGGCCGGGGTCACAGGTCGGCCAGGCCGGCGAGGTCGGTGGGGTCGGTGGTGACCAAGTTGTGCTCGGCCGGGCTGGCGAGGACGTGAAAGGCGACACGGTCGCTGCCAGATGCGAGGAGGCCGTCGCCCTGGGCGGCACCCAAGAGGTAGGCCCGTTCGCCGTGGGAGAGCCCGAACGCGTCGGCGAGGGCGTCGATGGCCTGGGGGGCCTGGCGGAGTAGGATCTGGGTGGCGGCGTTGGCGACGACAGCCATCCCGAGCGGCGAGGAGAGCAGGTCGGCGGCGTCCTGGGTGACCACCGCGAGGCCGCACCAGTGCTTGCGGGACGACTTGGCGGCCCGGTAGAGGAACTTGGCGCCCTCGGGGTCGCGCATGAGCAGCCACGCCTCGTCGACGATCACGAGGCGCCGGCGGCGTCGGGCGGGGTCGGCGACGCGGCGCCAGATGGCGTCGAGGGTGAGCAGCGTGCCCGCGGCGCGCAGCTCGTCGGGCAGGTCGCGCAGGCTGAACACGACGAGGTGCCCATGTGGCTGCGTGGTGGTCGGCCCGTCGAAGAGCCCCCGGTGCGTGCCGGTGGTGAACGGGGCGAGGCGGGCGGCGAGGGCCCGGGCGGCCGGGTCGGTGTCGGCCTCGAGGGCTCGGGTCAGGTCGGCGAGGACCGGGGCAGGCCGGGCGTGGGTGCGGGGGTCGGTGGTGATCCCGACCGATCCGTAGGCGGCGAGGATCGCCCGGTCCAGGGCGGGCTTGGCCTCGGGGCCGACCGGCTCGCCGAGCAGCACGGCGACGAGGGTGTGGACGAAGAGGGCCTGGCGGGTGAGCGGGTCGGCCCCAGGGCCCAGGTCGAAGGGGTTGACCCGCACCCCGGGGGTGCCGAGGTGCACGTACGCGCCGCCGACCGCCTCGGCGAGGCGCCGGTACTCGTCCTCGGGGTCGACGACGGCCACCTCGACGCCGGCGTAGAGGCTGCGCAGGGCTTCGAGCTTGGCGAGATAGGACTTGCCGGCACCCGAGCGGGCCAGGATGACCGAGTTGTAGTTGTCACAGGCGAAGCGGTCCCAGCACACGAGCCCCCCGCCTTTGGCGGCGGTGCCGTAGAGGACGCCGGAGCTGGCGCCGAGCTCGCCGAGGGCGAAGGGGTAGGCGGCGGCGAGCGCCGCGGTGTCGAAGCTGCGCCGCACCCAGAGGTCGTCGACGCCGAGCGGGAGGGTGGTGACCCAGCCCTGGAGGTGG
>JAJZWW010000406.1 GCA_021846485.1 Actinomycetes bacterium | reverse complement strand
CTCATGGTGCCTCCGTCGTGGTGGTCAGCGCCGCTTGCAGCTCGCCGAGCGCCCGGCGGTAGGTGTCGAAGCCCTCTGAGTCCGCCGCGTCGCCGAAGCTCGCTGCGATCGCCTCGCGGGCCGGGATCACCGTGTCGAGCAGCGGCAGCCCGAGCTCGTCCAAGGCGGAGCGGGCGCCGGCGAGGCTGCGGGTGCGGCTGCGGACCTGGGTGAGCAGGATCACCCCCGGCACCGCCGCGTTGCGCACCTCGTCGAGGGTCTCCCCCAGCCGGTCCAGGTCGAGCATGGTCGGCCGCACCGGGATCAGGGCCACGTCCGCGCGGGCCAGGGCGGCCCGCACCAGGCGCAGGTCCCCCGGCGGGGTGTCGATGATGACCTCCGCACCGGCGGCCAGGTCCCGCAGGCCGCGCAACGTCTCGGGCGTGGTCGCCCCCACGGTCAGGACGCTCTCGCCGAGCCCGCCGGCCTCGTCGGCCCAGCGCAGCGCGCTCGCCTGTCGGTCCGCGTCCGCCAGAACCACTCGTGCGCCCCCGGCGGCCAACACGAGCGAGAGGTACACGGCGGTGGTGGTCTTGCCCACGCCACACCCTTGAGGGCGACCACGGCGATCACAGCCATCGACCCACCGTAGCACGTAACTCAGTACCGGCGTACCTCCGCTCCCCCGTAACTACGCCGATACGTAACTCAGTACCTCAGTAGCTGTGTGGTACAGTGGGCTACGGAGGTTGCCCGATGATCCGCTACGCATGGGGAACTGGGGAGCAAGCCGACCTGCTGTGCTTGTGGCACGGCGCGCAGGAGGCGACCGAGGTCGGTTGCAGTCGCAGCGACACGATCCCCTGCGGGCTCTGCCCGGCGTGTCGATGGGTGCGCAGCCGCTGTCGCTGCGACCCAGATCCCACGACCGACTAGTCGCCGGACCCCTCTGCTGCAGGGCCGGGAGAAGGCACCCCGCCCCTCTGGGCGCGCCGGCGAGGCGGTGCCGATCGAGCCGGAACGGCCTCGCGAGCTTCCTGCCTGACCCGGCCCAGCTCGGCGCGCAGGTCCTCCACCTGGACGACCAGGCGAGCCACCTCGCCCGAGCGGGCCTCGGCGAGCTCGGCGGAGCCGGCAGCGTGGGCCTGGGCCCGGGCGATCTCCCCCTCGGCCCGGGCGCGGGTGCCGTCGAGCTCGGCGGCGTGGCGGGCGGCGAGGACCTCGGTGACCTCGACTCGGGTGGCCTCGAGCGCCCGGGCGTGCTCGGCGCGCAGATCGGCCAGGGCGGCCTCGTGGCCGGCTCGCTCGGCAACCAGTTCCTCCCGTGCCGCCTCGGCGACGCCCTCGGCCCGGGCCCGTGCCGCCTGGGCTTCCGTGAGCCTCGCCTCGGCCGCGGCGGTCACCTCGCCGAGCGCGTCTGTGGCCTCGGCCCGCAACCGCTCGATCTCGGCGGCGTGCTCGGCTCGCAAGCCGGCAAGCGCCTCGGCGTGGGCGGCCTCGGCAGCGGTGGCGGCCTCGCGTAGCTGCGCGGCTTCGGCCCGGGCGGCCTCCAGGGCGCCCTGGAGCGCCTCGGCCTGCTCGAAGGCGGCGTTGGCCGCCTCCTCGGCCTCGTCTCGCTCCTGGGCGGCGTCGCGCATGGCGGCCTCCGCGCCGGCTTTGGCCTGACGCTCCCTGGCGAGGGCCTCGGCCGCCTCGGCGACCTGGCGGGCGGCCTCGGCTCTAGCGGTGGCCGGCGCCTCGGCCACCGCTTCGGGATCGGCGAGCGCTCCGATGGCGTCCTCGACCTGGCCGACCAGCTCCCCCACCGCCTGGAGATGGGCCCGGGCGACCTCGGGAAGGCGCTCGAGGACCAACGCCAGGCTCGCCTCGGCCAGCTCGGGGGTCGGGGCGGGCCGCTGGCCGCCGGCGGCCTGGCGGGCACGCTGGCGCTCCCGCCACGCCCGGGCCCGCTCGGCACCGTTCTCGTACTGGCGGACCCGGCCCCCGGTAGCTGGCCGCTCCCCCACCGGAGTGCTCTCGATGTCGGACATGCCACATCTACACCACACGTACGAACGATCACAACGACCGCACGCACGCACGAACGAACGAGTACGAACGCACGAACGCCCGGTAGGCGCGAGTCTCATTCCCTGACCACACGCCACCCAAGACTCACGGCCGAACCGGCCATTTCAGCGTTCAAGCATTGTAAAGACTGAGCGTTGTGCCGTTATAGCGTTGGAGCGTTGAGACAGCTCAGCGCCCTGAGGTTGCGACGCTGCAACGTCTCGCCATCTCAGCATTAGAGCGTTACAATGCCGGTCATGCCGAAGATCGTGACCGTCGCCGCCCGCAAGGGCGGGGTGGGGAAGACGACGCTCGCCTACGAGCTGGCGTGGCTGCTCGACGCGCCGCTGGTCGACTTGGAGTTCGACGAGGGCTCCGCGACCCGGATGTGGGGCTACCGGCATGAGGCCCGGCTGCGGGTCCCGCTACTCGACGCCTTGGAGTCGGGGCGTACCCCTCGACTTCTCAGCGGCTACCACAAGCCCGACCTGGTGCCCTGCCATCCGGACTTCTCGCTCAACCAGCCGGCCGCCGACGACATGGCCGACGAGCTCGCCCGCTGGGCGGGGGAGTGGGACCGAGACTTCGTGGTCGTCGACACCCACGGCGGCGGCTCGCCCTCGGGGGACGGAGCGATCGCTGCCGCCTCGGTCGTGGTCGTGCCGGTGCCGCTCAAGACCAAGGACCTCAACGCCACGGAGGGCATGGTCCGGGAGATGCCCGACTATCCCCTGGTCATCGTGCCGAACATGGTCCCCCGAGTGCCGAGCGTGGCGGAGATCCACCGGGTAGCGCAGATCGTGGACGGCACGCCGGTCACCGTGGCAGAACCCGTCCCCTACGTGCGGGGGATCGAGACCCGCAAGAAGCGGGTGGCGATCACGTCGGATGACCCGACCCCGAAGGCGTACCAGGGCTTCGTCGCCAGCCTGCACAGCCTGGCGGGGTTCGTGAAGGCCCGCGGATGACGAGCGAGCCCCAGCCCAACGGCCTCGCCAGTCTCAGCGCCCAGCGCGAGCGGGCCAGACGCTCGATGCCAACCCCCCGTCATCCGGTAACCGTCGAGGACCACGCGCCCGAAGACGCCGCCGCGGCGGACCCGCCGGCCCCCGCGGAGCCCGCTGCACCCCCGCCCGTCGCCGAGCCGAAGCAGCGCCGACCTGCGCCGGCACCGACCGAGCTGGGGGCGACGTTCAAGGTCACCTTGTACGTGGACCGGGACACCGACGAGTTCATGGAAGCCGCCCGGGTCGAGGGCCTGACCTCACGGCCGAAGGTCGACGTGTCGCGCAGCGCCGTTGTGCGCCTGGCGCTGCGCCGACTCATGGACGAGATGAGCCCTGCCGAGGTCAAGGCGCTGCTCGCCAGCCAAGCGGTGCGGAGCGGCGGGCCGGGCCGCAAGCGCCGGTGAGCCGGGCACTGCCCCGTCCCGCGCCAGACGGTCTGACCCACTTCAGTCCGGCCAGCGGATGCGTATCGCTGTGTCC
>JAJZWW010000405.1 GCA_021846485.1 Actinomycetes bacterium | reverse complement strand
GGCGAGGCGAGGATGGACCGCCTGGTCGCCGTCCCCGCCGGCCAGCAGGTCGGACCGCTCTGCGTGACCGAACCCGGCGAGGACCACGTCGAGCATTCCGACGGACGCTCCCAGTTGCTCCCCCAGGCGGGCCAGGAAGTCTGCTCGCATCGGTGCGCCCACGTCGTCGCCTTGCGACGCCGCCCGGACCCAGTCGCGATCGACGTCGGCGGCTATCAGGTGGTGGGCGGTGAAGGCAACCACCGCATCGACCGGCCCCGGCGGTGAGGCGAGGACCTCGACGAGCCCATCGGCGGGCGGGAACCGGCCGGCGGCCGCGTCGCGCAGCACGGCCCCCAGCCGCCCCTCGCCACCGCCGAGCCGCGCCGAAGCGAAGCGCTGATCATTGATCAGGACTCACGGAACAACGCCGGGTTGTAGGGCTGGGTACCTCCCTCGACCGTCCAGACAGCCGCGAGCGGCATCAGATCGCTGATGAGCACGCTCTTCACGCCCTCCTCGGTCGGCAAGATCACCCGCACTGCGGGGTGATAGTCGAACAGCACCTGCCGGTCCCGACCGCACGGACCTACCGGCCCGCGCCCGTGGTTGCCGACCGCCACGATCGCGGTGATCCCCCGTGCGCCCCCGGAGCGGGCGGTACCCAGCGCGACGAGCTCGGCACACGGGCCGCCGGTGAAGTGATAGAGGTTCACGCCCGCGAACATCCGCCCGTCCGACGCGCGGACGGCCGCTCCCATCGTGTGCGCCCCGTCCTCGTCGGGGCCAGCGTCGGTATTGGCGTCGATGGTGGAGCGCGCCAGCTCGACCAGCTCCAACTCGTCCTCGGTCAGGTTGCGAGCAGACGCAGGAAGTGCCATGCCTTCCACGATGCCACGGCACCGTTCCTTGAAAGGACGGGGGCCGTCCCGGCTCAGCAGCCCAGCCCGCCGCGGCCCCCTCCCAGGTCAGGACGATCGAACGTAGGTGCGTACCGGAGGGGGATCCCCTTGCGGGCCGCCGAAAGCCCTGCGACAGCCAGCGACCGCCGATGTCCCGGCGCCGTCCTCGCCGGCAGCGGAGGACCGCAGAACTGGATGATCGGCGCTCGACTACCGAGCGCGAGGCGCCGGCGGGGGCGAGCGCCGAGTCGGCGCTCTGGATGCCTTCCCGGGGACGCGTCCGAGAGCGAACAGGGCACAGAATCGCGAAGTGAGAGACGGTAGTCAGCCGGCTCGTGCAGCTGCGGGCGCGCTGGGCAGGAGCCACGCTCCGAGGCCTGTTCGTGCACCCGGTCGATGGCAAGGACGGCGCCGTCGATTGGGGCAGGATAGCGGCGCTTTCGCCGCCGGTCGGCCTCGGTGACGGGTGGTTGCCTCTGCGCGGGCGCCGAGCGGACGACGTGTCGAGCGACGCCGGGCTCGGCGGCGTCCGGCCTGCCCTTGACCACCACTGGTGGTCGAACCACACCGTTGTGATCCGGTCGTGACCGGTGCGCCCGTGTCCTGGTGTGTCCTGAGCGTGTCCTGGCGCGAGGAGAGCCCCTCGAGAGAGAGGCTCTTACCTGTTACCTGCGGTTTCACCTAAATTGGGTGGTGGAGGTGGCGGGAATCGAACCCGCGTCCTTCGACGCCTCGTCGGGCCTTCTCCGAGCGCAGCCGGTGACATGGTCTCGGGCCCCCCGCTCGCCACCGGCACCGGCGGAGGGCCCCAGTCAGCTGAAGTGTCCCTAGGTGCCCGCTGACGCAGCACCAAGGTGAGCCCTACTGGATGACGTCCGCGACCGACCCGCAGGGCTGGGGCCGGACGGACGGGCTACTTATCAGGCAGCCAGTGCGAGCTGAGGCTCGGCGTTTGTTTATGGTTTCCGGCTCTTTAACGTGGTTCCGGAGACCACGGCTCGCTTCTCCTGAGTCGACTACCGAAGTCGAAACCGATCACCCCCGTGTCAAGGTGCTGAGGCTGCTCGCGGCCGGACGAAGCCGCAGGCACCTCACCTGCCGTCCGCAGGATACCCGACTGGGTGACCTCGCGGAGGGTGACCTCGCGGAGGGTGACCTCGCGGAGGGTGACCTCGCGGAGGCGGCTCTAGCTAGCGCACCGGGGCGACCGGTGGTCCGGGGCGGTGCCGGGAGCGTAGGAACGACTCGACGTCGGAGGGGAGCACCGCGCCGACGGTGCGGTCGCCCTCCACGACGAGCAGGAGCTGGCGACCGCCGCTGCGCTCGAGGGCGTCGAGGAGGTCCTCCCGGGGATCGGCGCCGGAAGCTGACTCGACGGGCACGGCCAGCTCGGAGGCCCTGGTGCCGGGGGGGGTCGGGGGGGCGGCGAGGAGGGAGTCGCCGGCCATGACCCCGCTGTAGCCCCCACCCCAACGCTCGAGGAGCCAGACCCAGCCGGGGTAGGGCCTGGCGTAGCGGTCGACGAACTCCTCCCGCCCCAGCCATCCCGGCGCGGCGGCGACCGGTCGCATCACGTCGTGGACCGGCACCCCGCCGAGGATGTGCTGGACCTTGGCGAGCTGCTCCTCGTCGCGCGCCGCGTTGAGCAACCACCACCCGAGGACCAGCACGAACAGCCCGTCGACCTGTTGGCCTCGGCCGAGGATCTCGAACAGCCCGAGGGCGGCGACCCCGCCGGCGAGGAGGAGCCCGGCGCGCGACGACACGTGGGTCGCCTTCCAGCGGTCCCCGGTGACCCACCAGACCACCGCGTGCAGCAGCTTGCCCCCGTCGAGGGGCGCGGCGGGTATCAGGTTGAACGCGGCGAGCACCACGTTGACGATCGCCAGCCACTCGACGGCGGTGACCAAGAGGTTGCCGACTCCCGCAGCGCGCGCGGCGACGCCGGCGGCCAGGAGGACCCCGCCGAGGGCGAGGCTGACGCCCGGTCCGACAGCGGCGACCGCGACCTCGCCGCGGGGGGTGGGGGAGTCGCCATCGATGCGGGTGACCCCGCCCATCCACGACAAGGTGATCCCCTCGACCTCCAGGCCAGAGCGGCGGGCGACGAAGGCGTGGCCGAGCTCGTGGGCGAGGACGCTCACGAGCAGTGCCAGGGCGGTGAGCACGCCGGCGAGGGCGTACCAGCCCTTGTGGTAGCCGGGGGCGTCGATCGGGAAGCGGTTGCCGGCGAGGGCGAAGGCGAACACCCCGACGATCACGATCAGCGACCAGTTGAGGCCCACCGGCACCCCTCGGACCCGCCCCAGGCGGACCGTGTCGGTCACCGCCGGGCCTCCTCGCGCTCGCGGCCGCGAGCGGCGCGGCGGGCCTCGAGGTCGGCGTCGCGGGCGGCGATCGCGTGGCGCTTGTCGTAGCGCTTGCGGCCGCGCGCCACGGCCAGGTCGACTTTCGCCCGGCCGTCCTTGAAGAAGATCGACAGCGGCACGAGGGTGAGCGCCTCCTGGGTGGTGCGCACCGCCAGCTCGGCGATCTGCCGGCGGTGAAGTAGCAGCTTGCGGCTGCGGTCGGAGTCCACCGCCCCGAAGCCGGTGGCGTAGGCGTAGGGGGAGACGTGCACGCCGTGGAGCCAGACCT
>JAJZWW010000404.1 GCA_021846485.1 Actinomycetes bacterium | reverse complement strand
CACCGCCCCACCGCGCCCGT
The DNA here is from genome assembly GCA_021846485.1 of Actinomycetes bacterium. Classification (GTDB taxonomy): domain Bacteria; phylum Actinomycetota; class Acidimicrobiia; order Acidimicrobiales; family Palsa-688; genus JAKAQB01. The sequence goes on along the minus strand of JAJZWW010000404.1, from coordinate 3,499 downwards.
GGGGCCACCCGGACCTGGTCCTCGCCGAGGCGGTCGCCGCCGGGGTGATCGAGCCGTTCCATGCCGAGCTGATCAGCGCCACCCGCCTCGGCGGGGTCTACCTGCCGGCCCTCGCCGCCAGGCTCGGTGCCGATCCGCACAGCCTGCGCCGGCGCAGGCAAAGAGCCGAGGCCCGGGTCGTCGCCTGGCTGGCCGAAAATAATCTTGACCTCGAGGTGTCGCGTTTGGCGGCAAAACGCGGATTGGGGGGTTGCGGGTCCCCCCGGGACGCGGGCCCGGCCGGCAGGTCGTCGTCTGCGCCGACGCGCCTATCCGAGCGAGTCACCCGAGGAGGTGTCGCCCGCCGCCGGCCGGCCCCCGTCCCGGGCACCGGGCCCGCTGTACCGTCCGCCGACCCGAGGTGCGCTCCATGACTGAGAAGTCCTTGACCCACAAGACCTTCATCCGCTGGCCCTTCATCCGAAGGCCACCCACCCGACGTGCCCTCGTGATGCTGCTCGCCTGCCTGGGTTGCATCGGCGCCGTGATCCTGGCTGTGGCAGCCCCGGCCGCGGCGTCCACCGGCCATGGCGTCCTCGCCGTCGCGGCTCCGCCGAGCCTGACCGGGGTCATCGACGCGCTGCGAAACTGGCTGGTCGGCCTGCTAGCCGCGGTCGCCACGCTGTTTCTGACCATCGGCGGCTTGCGCTACCTGACCGCCGGCGGTGACCCGGTGCAGGTCGAGCGGGCCAAGACGGCGCTCAAGTCCGCGGCGATCGGCTACGCGCTGGCGGCGTTGGCGCCGCTGCTGGTGTCGATCCTGACCTCGGTGGTCGGCTGATGAGCTCGCCTAGCGTCGTGGTCTGCCGTGTCGTGGTCCGCCGGGTCGGGGTTGTCGTGCTCGTCGTGGCGGCCGGGCTCGCGCTGGGCGCGGTGTTCGCGACCCCGGCCGCCGCCACCACGCCGCCGCTGGCGCAGGCCAGCGCCCGGGCGCCCAGCTTGGCACCGGCTGCGACGGTTCCGACCGCCACGTCGACCGCCACGTCGACCGGCACCGCCCCGCCAGGTGTCGGGCTCGGCCCGTCGCTCGGCCCGGCTGCCATCCCGCCCACGCCCGGGACCTCTCCCAACGGCGGGACCAGCGCCAGCAGCGGCAGCGGCGGGTGCGGGTTCTTCGCCGTCTCGTGCCACATCACCGCCGCGATCGACGGCTGGTTCCGCGGCCTGGTCACCTCCGCGCTCAACCCGGTGCTCGCCTTGTTGGGCCGCACGGTGCTGGCCACCCCGGCGGTGACCGGGATCGGCCGGGTTGCCCAGCTGTGGGGGTTGACCCTCGGCATCGCGGACGCCTTCTTCGTGCTGCTCGCCCTGATCGGCGGGGCGGTGGTGATGAGCCACGAGACCCTCCAAACGCGCTATGGGTTCAAGGAGATCGTCCCGCGCCTGGTGGTCGGGGTGATCGCCGCGAACGCCAGCCTGGCGGTCGCGGGGCTGGCGATCCGCCTCGCCGACGCACTGTCCGCAGCGTTCGTGGGCGGCGGGGTCAACCCGACCGATGCGGCGGGGGTGCTCTCCCGGCTGGTGGCGAGCTCGCTCGCGGGCGGGGGGATGTTCCTGGTGCTGCTCGGCCTGGTCGCAGCGATCCTCGCCGTGGTGCTGCTCGCGGTCTACGTCATCCGGGTGGCGCTGGTGATCCTGCTGGTGGTCGCCGCGCCGGTCCTGTTGGCCTGCCACGCCCTGCCCCAGACCGAGGGCCTGGCCCGGCTGTGGTGGCGGGGCCTCGCCGCGGCCCTGGGGGTGCAGGTCGCCCAGTCGGTGGTGCTGATCTCGGCGCTGCGGGTGTTCCTCGCCACCGGCGGCCACGCCGCGCTCGGACTGTCGGCCACCGGTGGGCTCATCGACGTGGTCCTGGCCGCCACGTTGCTGTGGGTGCTGGTGCGCATCTCGGCCTGGGGGATGCACCTGGCCTTCGCCGGCACCGGGCACCGGGGCTCCTCGCTCGCCCAAACGGTCAAGACCGCCATCGTCTACAAGGCGGTCCGCGCCGGGATGGCCGCCCTGTGAGCCCCGAATGGAACAGCCTCGAACCGAACGCCGGAACGCGCGTGCGGATACCCGCGGATGTGGACCGGCCTGACACCGTGTTGGCTGGGCTCACCGCCCGCCAGCTCGCCATCCTTGCAATTGCCGCCGTGGCCATCTGGGCCGGCTATGTCACCACCCGGGCGGTGCTGCCGCTGTCCGTCTTCGCCGCCCTCGCCGCACCGGTCGCCCTGGCCGCGGGAGCCCTGGCCCTGGGCCGCCGCGACGGGCTGAGCGCGGATCGGTGGGTGCTCGCCGCGCTGCGCCATGCCCGCGCCCCGCGCCGCCTGGTGCCGGCCGCCGGTCCGGTCCCGCCGCCACCAGCGTGGGCCGGGGAGGGCGGCCCGGTGCCAGCCCCGCTACGACTGCCCGCGGCGGGCGCCGGCGGGCTGGTCGACCTCGGGGCCGATGGTGCGGCGCTGATCTGCCGGGCCTCGGCGGTGACCTTCGCGCTGCGCACCCCCGCCGAGCAGGCCGGCCTGGTCGCCGGGTTCGCCGGCTGGCTCAACAGCCTCGCTGGCCCGGTGCAGATATTGGTGCGCGCCGAGCCGGTCGACCTCACCGCCGAGATCGCCGCCCTGGCGGAGGCGGCCGGCGGGCTGCCGCACCCGGCCCTGGAGGCTGCGGCCCGGGAGCATGCCGCCTTCCTCGCCGGCCTCGCCGCCGAGGGGGCGCTGTCCCGCCAGGTGCTCGTGGTGTTGCGGGACCCGGTCGCGGCCGGCGCCGGCGAACGGCTGGCGCGCCGCGCCAGTGAAGCCGCCACCGCACTCGCCGCCGCTGGGGTGAGCGTCACCGTCCTCGACCCGGCTGACGCTGCTGGCGTGCTGGCCCGGGCGGCGGATCCGCACGGGCAGCCCCGGCCGGCGGGCCTCGGCGCGCCGGGCGAGACCGTCACCGGGAGGCTGCCATGACCAACAGCGCTGTCCGCCTGCTGCGCAAAGCTGGGATCACCACCGGCGCTCCGTCGCCCGGCATGGTGGGCCCGGACGCCGTCGAGGTCGCCGCCCGCCTACTGCGCCTCGGCGACGGCTTCGCGGCCACCGTGGCTGTCACCGGCTACCCGCGCGAGGTCGGGCCCGGCTGGCTGGACCCGCTGCTCACCCACCCCGGCCGGATCGACGTGGCACTCCACATCGAGCCGATCCCCGCTGCGGTGGCCGCCGACCGGCTGCGCCGCCAGCGGGCGCGCCTTGAGTCCGCCCGGCGGATGACCGCCAGCAAAGAGCGCCTCGCCGACCCCGAGGTCGACGTCGCCGCCGAAGACGCCGCGGATCTCGCCGCCCGCCTGGCCCGGGGGGAGGGGCGCCTCTTCCGGGTCGGGCTCTACCTCACCGTGCACGCCGGCACCGAAAGCGCTCTCGGTGCCGAGATGGCCCGGGTGCGCGCCCTGTGCGCCTCGCTGCTCCTCGACGCCCACCCCGCCTCCTACCGTCAACTG